>CALCCW010000276.1:0-8720 GCA_937900185.1 uncultured candidate division Zixibacteria bacterium
TTTTTTTGTGTTGTTTTTTTTTTTTAATGATACGGCGACCACCGAGATCTACACTCTTTCCCTACACGACGCTCTTCCGATCTTATATGTATAGGCAATATCAAGGTGAATTTGATTCCAATGAATTCCGGTACCTGTTGTAAAATTATAATTTATGGCAGTAGAGGAAATTCCTGAGGTATCAACTGATGGACCGGGAATAGGTACAGCTCCAAATCCTGCTCTTATCGGAACATCACCGAAGTTAAAGGATTTAATATATTCAGAGCCAAGTCTTATAGAAAAAGAGTTATTCCAATTTGGGTCAATGACTATAAAAGAATCAATATTATTACCACCCGGATTAACAGTTTGACTTACCCTATAATTCACTTTTTTACCACTAAAACCCCGGTATTCAACATCACCTGCCAACAACCAATTATCATTGACATGATATCCAATTCCGGCACCAATCATAAGCGGCATTTCATATTCATATAATATATCACGGTTGAAAATTGTATCGGTCAATGTAGGGACATTATTGATTTCATCTATTATATATAACCCTTGTTTACGATTCTCTTTAAGACTAAAAGGAGTTCTAATCGTCAAACCAGCATCAAGTTTATCTCCATTATACATAAATCCAATAGTAGCATTTGCACCGGAAAATTCATTTGTATCCTCAACAATCATATTTTCAGTTAAAGTTGCAAATTGTACAACGTTAACACGAAAATCATTTACTGTTGTAAAACTCTCGGAATTAAATATAGATTTGCCTGTGTAAATATTAACAGCCACTCCGAAAGAAATATTGTCACGAAAACGTGTTCCAAAAGCAAAATTCAATGAATTTAATCCGCCTTTTTGACGAACAACTTGCATAGTATTGACATCATTTGTATCATAATATGTGATAACATCAGGAACAACAGTTTGAAATTCTCTAGGAACATTTAGCCGATAACCAAATTGTTTAAAAATATTAAAGTTTCGGGTTAAATTCAGAGAAAAAACAAAGGGGTGTCCTGAAATACGAATCGGTGAGATGAAATTAAGAGCTGATAAATTGTTAAAAGAACCTGAATGATTCAATTCTGTAAAATTCGAAATTGATTGTGTAGTGGTCACACCTTTAGGAGTCATGCTGTACCATGAAATTCCCATTGTTGTTTTATCAAGTTCATATAAACCTGCCGGATTCCAAGAACCTCCGGTCACATCGTTGGAAACACCAATAAATGCATTTCCCATACCTTTTGCCCGAGTACCACCTCCGACAAAATCAAAATCATACACATTATAACTTGTGAAAGAATTAATAGAATCAATTACATTAGTTTCACCTTGAGCATAGGTCAAAGATGCACACGCCAAAATAACAACTACAACTGCGAATAAGGATTTTTTCATCCTAAAAGACTCCTTAAATATTATAAAAGCATTTTTTTCGTTTTTATATAGACGTATTAACGCCTGAAAATAAGTAAAGAATATATACACCTTTTTTCCTGTTGTCAAATTATTTTCCGAAATAATGCATTGATTATCTCATTGAGATATAATAGGTTGGGTAATATTAACCGAAGTTGGGCAAAAAAAAGCCTTATTTATATTTATTTATATGGTTTTTTATGAAATATTAAATAAATACCCCCGACAGGAATCGAACCTGTGGCACTCGGTTTAGGAAACCGATGCTCTATCCTACTGAGCTACGGGGGCAGAAAATATACTGCGAAACTCAAAAAATCTTATTCAGAGTCATACGAAATGAGATAATTTACATCATATTTTTTTAATTTTTCCCGCCAAGGGAGAAAATTTAAATCTATCACCGTAGAAATACCAACCACATTCGCCTGTAATCTCTCGACAAGTTTACAAACAGCCTGCATGGTGCCACCTGTTGCCAGTATATCATCAACGATGACAACCTTTTCATCAGCAGAAACTGAATCAGCATGAATTTCTATTTTGTCAGTTCCATATTCTAAAGCATATTCTTCTGAGATAGTTTCAGAAGGTAATTTACCCGGTTTTCGTGCAGGAACAAACCGAAGATTTAAACGGCTGCATAATGCTGCCCCAAAAATAAATCCACGAGATTCAATGCAAACAAGAGTCGACGGGTTTTTCTTTATGATAAATCTTTCCATCCCCTCTAAAACTAAATTAAATCCGACAGGATTTTGTAAGAGAGTGGTAATATCGTAAAAATTGATTCCCTGTTTTGGAAAATTTGGGACAGAACGAATATACTTCTTTATTGATTCCATACTCATGAACCTGCTTAATGTGTTATCTCAAAACAATCAAACTTACCGGTGTAAGATAACCAGTTAATATTAATATGTGCAACTGCCGAACTTGGCGAACCCTCTTGCAAAAATTTAAAATACGTATTAATAGAATCCTTATCTCCCTCAACAAAAGTCACCACAGTTCTGTCAGGAAGATTTTTCACCCATCCTTTCAGATGTAGATTACGAGCTTGAATGAGACAAAAATAGCGAAAACCGACACCTTGAACGGTGCCGGTTACATTTATTTTGGCAGCAGCCAAACTCATAAATTTTCCTGTGCCATCTCCATAGCCAATTCGGCAGCTTCAAGTGCTGTTTCAACAACTTTAATTTCATCACCAAGTTTCCATGCATTCACAGAAATAAGCGGTTTCCCTGCATGTAATGCAAAAGCCATTTCTGATAATGTTCCGTATTTACCGGGGAAAGCTATGACAGCATCGGCAGCACGTACTACTAATAAATTGCGAGCTTCGCCAAACCCAGATGGAACGACATAGTCGATATACTCATTGGCATCATCTTTTTGATCCGATGGTAAAATCCCGATAGTAGTACCGCCTGCTTCTTTGGCACCTTTTGAGGCACCCAACATGATTCCTCCCATACCACCGCTTACAATAACCCCATCATGTTCGGCTACATATTTTCCAACTTCGGCAGCTAAGTCCCGAAGTTTTTTGGAGCATTTCCCCGCTCCAACAACAGCAATGACAATTTTGCGTGCCATTTCTGACTTCCTTTCTTTTAGCCCCTCACCCTTTTTTATTAGATTACCATTCCCATATAGACTTTAATCACCCATCCTGATAAAATCTCTTTTAAATCGGGGCGACTAGATTTGAACTAGCGACCTCTTACTCCCGAAGCAAGCGCGCTACCAAGCTGCGCCACGCCCCGAATTTCAAGTGTCGATATGATACGATTTTTTCTGAATTTGTCAACTCTAAAAAGTAAGAGTTTATTTACACTTTTCTCTATATTTTAATTTTTTTCTCACATAATTCAGCAAGTTTTTCGGTGTCGGTAAATTTGAGTGTTAACGGCGTTATTGAGACAAAACCGCTGTGAACTGCCTGAAAATCTGAGCCTTTTGTCATTTTCCATTTTGGTCTTCCCCCAATCCAATAATAAGATTTGCCGCGCGGATCTGTTTTGCTGATTACGACATCCTTATAATGTCGGAATCCTAATTTGGTAAAACGGAATTCTTTATAAGGCGACCCGTTATCTTCCGGTAGATTGATATTTAAAAAAGTATGTGGCGTTAAATTAAAGGAATCATAAGCTTCTATAACTTTAGAGACAAACTTAGCCGACCGCTCCATTGGCATCCCCGGTTCATAATTAGCCATTGAAACTGCAATAGAACAGATTTGCAGAATTGACCCTTCAATTGCTGCTGCAATAGTACCTGAATAGGTAACATCATCACCCATATTCCCGCCATGATTGATTCCCGAAATAATCATATCAGGCTTCTTCCCTTTATATAAAAGATGGATGGCAAGCATGACACAGTCTGTTGGAGTTCCATCGGTAGTATACCAATTTTTATCTATTTGAGTCATTCGCAAAGGATGATTTAATGTCAGCGAATGCGACGATGCCGATTGTTCACGGTCGGGGGCAACAACTTTAACTGCATGTTTTTTGGATAGTTCTTTTGCTAAGGCTTTGATACCGTCAGAAAAATAACCATCGTCATTGGTAATAAGAATTTTAAGGCTTTTTTGTTTTTTCATAAGCTTGTAAGCTAATAGAAGAAATATCGAATGGCAAGCAGTAGTTTTTAAATGTGATTATGAAAGTCAAAAATCAGGGGAATCAGCACCGCTGCTGATTCCCATAGATTAGGAAGTGTAAAGGATGTCGTGAGAAACTAAGTAAACTATCTCTTGACACTGTACATTAACAATAAAATCAATTATGACACATTACTCTTGCGTCGGCTGGTTCTGTTTTTTGACAAAATTATCTAAGATGCCGTTGATGAATTTTGATGATTTATTTGTAGAAAATTCTTTGGCAAGTTCGATAGCCTCGTTTAAAACAACTTTCACAGGAACATCTATGAAAACAGAAAGTTCTGTCATTGCCATCCGCATAATGACTTTATCAATAAAAGCAATTCGTTCAATTTTCCAATTTTCAGCAAGTGCTGCAATATGTTCGTCAGCCCATTGGATTTTTCCAATTACTTCATGCAAAAGTTCTAATGCAAATTTACGATGCTTCTCTTTGAGACCTTCTTTATTAGCGATAGCATCAAAAGCGTCATCTAATTCCTGCTCAGCATGTTCAGTGGCATACAGAGTCTGCAGTACCACAATACGAGCTAAATGTCTTGGAGCTTCTGACATTATACACCTAACGATTCATAGAGATTTATCATTTCAATAGCAGCTGCGGCGGCATCCCAGCCCTTGTTGCCTGCTTTTGTGCCGGCACGTTCGATAGCCTGTTCGATGGTATCGGTTGTGACGATTCCATAAATAACCGGTTTACCTGAGTCGATGCCGATTTTTGCAATTCCTTTAGCGGACTCTGCTGAGATATAATCAAAATGAGGAGTGGCTCCCCGTATGATTGCCCCAAGACAGATAACAGCATCGTTATCTTTTTTCTCAGCAAGTTTTGCTGCAACATAGGGAATTTCGAATGCCCCCGGTACATAAGCAACAGAGATTTGGGCTTCATCGGCACCATGCCGTTTTAGACAATCAATAGCACCATCTAAAAGTTTGTCTGTTAAGAAATTATTAAAACGGCTGACAACCAATGCAAACCGTTTTCCTTTGGCATCAAGATGCCCTTCGTATTTTGTCATTGACATATTATATACTCCAATCTATTTCAAATTAAGCATGTGACCAAGTTTATCCCGTTTTGTCTCCAAGTAAAAATAGTTGGATTCATTTGGGATTATTTCAAGCGGTACTCTCTCGGTTACTTCAAGCCCGTAACCTTTGAGTCCTATAATCTTTTTCGGATTATTTGTAATCAATCGAATTGAAGACAATCCTAAATCGGCAAGTATTTGAGCCCCGATACCGTAATCGCGTAAATCAGCATCAAAGCCAAGCTCTTCATTTGCCTCGACTGTATCTCTTCCCTGTTCCTGTAATTTATAGGCAAGCAGTTTGTTGGCAAGTCCTATACCCCGCCCTTCCTGACGCATATATAAAACAACGCCTTCGCCTGCTTCTTCGACCATCTGCATTGATTTTTGTAGTTGTTTACCGCAGTCACAACGACAGGAGCCAAAGACATCACCGGTCAAACACATTGAGTGAACTCGTACGAGAACATTTTTCTTACCGACAACATCACCTTTGACAAGAGCTAAATGATGATGGTCATCAATTTCGGATTTATATAAATGCAGTTGAAACTTGCCGTCATCAGTCGGCATATCGACATCGGTTACTTTTTCTACAAAACGTTCAGTTTTATATCTGTATGCAATCAAATCTTTGACCGTAATAATTTTGAGGTTATGCTTCTCAGCGAATTCGAGCAGACGAGGAACTCGTTTCATAGAGCCATCATCATCCATGATTTCACACATAACACCACTCCGTTTGAGACCGGCAAGCATTGGAAGGTCAGATGATGCTTCGGTATGTCCGGCACGAGTTAAGACACCACCTTTGAGTGCTTTGATTGGAAAGATATGCCCCGGACGACCTAGAGCTTCAGGAGTGGCGGCATCATCAACTAAAGTTTGAATAGTGATAGCTCTGTCAGAAGCAGATATACCGGTTGTGGTACCTTTTAGAGCATCAACAGAGACTGTAAATCGGGTCCCCAACCGAGCGGTATTATCAGCAACCATTGGATGTAATTTAAGTTGTTTTATACGCTCTTCAGTAAGAGAGACACAAATTAAGCCTCGCCCGTGTGTTGCAAAAAAGTTAATTGCTTCGGGAGTTACTTTTTCTGATGCCATAATAAGATCGCCTTCGTTTTCACGATCTTCATCATCGACAACAACAATAAATTCTCCTGCTTTGATAGCTTCAATTGCTTCAGGAATCCTGTTAAATAATCTATTTTTGCGTTCCATGGTGTTTACCATCCGCTTTCTATAAGTTTATCTATGGTTAAAGATTTTTTTTCATTTTTATGCATTGCTTTTGCGATATATTTTCCAATCATATCAAATTCGAGATTGACAAAATCGTTTTGTTTTAATTTTGAGAGAGTAGTTTTTTGCTCGGTATGCGGAATTATATTCACAGATAGATTCCCACTTGACACTTTATTGATTGTCAGCGAAACACCGTTGACGGCGATTGAACCTTTTTCGATAATCAAATTGTCAAAGTTAGAATCGTAAGCAATATATATCTCAAGTGAGTTTCCAACCGGTGATATTGATTTTATTTGTCCACGACAATCGATATGACCGGAAACCATGTGTCCGCCCATACGTCCGCCAAGTTTCATAGCACGTTCTAAATTTATTTGCTGACCGGTTTTATATTGTGAAATAATAGTTCGTTCCGATGTTTCTTTAGATACTTCAACGGTAAATGAGTTTTTATCAAAAGAGATGACAGTCAGACAGGCACCGTCGCAAGCAATCGATTCTCCAAGTTCTAATTCTGTATGAGAAAAATCTGAATGAATCTGCATTACTTTGTAATCGTTTTTGGAAGAAAAACTTTGCAGCGTTCCGACAGTTTCTATTAGTCCTGTGAACATTATGCTTTCCCCCATTTTGGATATCCGACAAAGATGGTATCTTCACCTGATTTAAAAGTATAATGCTTATTAAATCCCACCATATCAGATAATTTGTCAGTTTTAAATGATGTGAAGCTGTCTATACCTTTTCCCATAATTTTGGGAACAGTTACCAATACAATTTTGTCTACTAATTTTTGAGTGATAAATGATGAAGCCAGCTTTGAGCCACCTTCACAGAGAATTGAAGAAATATTAAACTGTTTTGCTTTATCTAAAAAATCGTGTAAATCTATCTTGTCTCTTTGTGATTTAAGTGTCCATGTAATAACATTGTTCTTCTTTTGAGAAAATGTTTTCAGAGATTTTTCCGTAGAGGCAATAATTGTTTTATAGTCTGCATTATTTTTAATGAGATTTAATGAATCCGAGAAGTTCAACGAACGAGACAGAATTATACAGTATGGATTCTGACCTTTGCTCAGTCGAACGGTTAATTGAGGGTTGTCATACTTTGCTGTTTGAGAACCAATCACAACAGCATCAACATCCGCCCTGAGTTTATGCACATAAGTTAGCGATTTTTTAGATGAAAGATATTTCGACTCGTGTGAGAGGGTTGCAATTTTACCGTCTAATGTTTGAGCGAGTTTCAGTGTTACAAAAGGTCGTTTATTCAGATGATAGAAAATATATGAATCATTGATATAAAAAGATTCATTTATAAGAACATTTATAACAACTTCAATACCGGCTTTTTTTAATTGTCTGATACCTTTGCCATTGACAAGTTTGTTCGGGTCTTTAATACCAATAACAACTTTTTTGATTTTATTTTGAATGATTGCTTCGGTGCATGGTCCGGTACGCCCTGTATGACAGCACGGTTCTAAATTAACATATAGTGTAGAACCTGCCACCGATTCTTGAGCATTTTTCAATGCCATAATTTCGGCATGATCTTTTCCGACAGCTTTGTGATATCCCTCTGAAATGATTTCAGAGCTTTTTACAATTACCGCACCAACCAAAGGATTTGGCGAAGTTTTGCCTCTGCCTTTTTCAGCAAGTTGTAAGGCTCTCGCCATATATGTTCTGTCAAAATCAGCAGTCATAAAAAAAACCCCAAACAAATATATTTCGGGGCATAACCAAATGATGCAACTGTACCGCTGCGTATAAGTGGCTCTTCTACCATCCGGACTATACCGTCGGCATCTGAATTTCACAGATTCAACCAATAGTTACAAAGGTTCGCGGGCTATTACCGCCGGTCGAGGAATTACACCTCGCCCCGAAGATTATAATTTCAGATTGAATATAGATGAAAAGGTAGAAAAAGCAAATCTTTTTTTTAAGCCGGAGTTGGCTCCACAAGTTCCTGTATCATTACTTTTATGTCCTTTAAGTGGAACGGTTTAGATAATACCGTTTTAACGCCTTTTAAGGCGACCTCATCATGATTAAGCTGTGTCCCCCATCCGGTAATCATAGCAATTGGAAGTTCCGGTTTTTTAGAGTGGATTTCTCCGGCAAGTTCTAAACCTGACATTCCCGGCATACCAAGGTCAGTTATTACTAAATCAAATTCTTCTGTTTCAAATGCTTTTAAAGCGGAAAAGCCATCTTCACAGGCAACGGTATCATAACCGTCTATTGAGAGCATATCTGTTAAGACTTCTCTTATTTGATCGTCATCGTCAACAACTAATATTTTTAATTGTTTGATAGTTT
>CALCCW010000277.1:0-18880 GCA_937900185.1 uncultured candidate division Zixibacteria bacterium
GAGTCGTATGCTGATAGTAAATAGTCGAAAACAGCGCTAATAGGAGGATAACAGGGAAGAGAAAAAAAAAGAGAATAAAAAGGAAAAGAAGTATTATTTTTTTTTTTTTTTCAAGCAGAAGACGGCATACGAGATATATCAGTGTGACTGGAGTTCAGACGTGTGCTCTTCCGATCTAATGCCTGGTAATGATTTTAATGGTGGGTTTAGCAGTCACATTGTTGCACCGTCAAAATACCTTTCTGTTGTTCCTGAAAAAGCACTCGAAAATCATTCTCTAGCAGAACTGTCTGTTATTGCCGATGCTGTCTCAACACCTTATCAGGTTATTGTAAAAAGCGAACTTCAAAAAGATGATTTTTGTGTCATTATTGGAGTTGGCGGTATTGGAATCTATGGTGCCCAACTTGCTCAAATCTTGGGCGGAAATGTTTTAGCCTTAGATATATCTCAAGAGAAACTTGAACAGCTCAATGAAGTTGGTGTTACCAATACTTTGAATATCAAAGACCTTGACGTAAGAGCAATAAAAAAACTAGTAAAAGAAAAATGTAAAGAGATGGGTGCCTCACCATTTGGGTGGAAAATTTACGAAATGTCAGGTACAAAATCAGGACAAGAAATTGCCTATGTACTCATGGGGATTGCTTCTACAATGTCTATTGTAGGCTTTACTCTTGATAAACTGGAAGTTCGTTTGAGTAACCTAATGGCCTTTGATGGAAAAATTATAGGTACCTGGGGTTGTAAACCAGAACTATATGCTGATGTTATTAAACTTACAGCAGATGGTAAATTAAAGCTCAAACCATTTATACAAACATTTCCTATGTCAAAAATAAATGATGTTTTTCAAGATACACTTAATCATAGATTTATGAAAAGATCAGTTTTAACACCTGATTTTTAAAATTGAATTAACATAATTTTAAATTATATTTTATAAGGATATAAAAATGTCAGAACTTAATAACCACAATATTGTTGAAGTAGATTTTAAAGAAATAAAATATGATCTTGTTCCAGCTCTAGGAAATGACGGTAATACCATTGATGGTTTATTCAATGCTTGGATATATCTCAATAATCCTTCACAGTATAATTCGTATACAACTAATGCTGTGAAAGAAATTATCCTTGCCTTCAGAAAAGCATCCAATGACCGTTCAGTTGTCTCGGTTGTTTTTACCGCTGTTGGTGATAAAGCGTTTTGTACTGGTGGTAACACCAAAGAATACGCAGAATATTATTCTGGTCGTCCTCTTGAGTATATGCAATATATGCGTCTGTTCAATGACATGATAACTTCAATTCTAATATGTGACAAACCTGTTATTTGTCGAGTAAATGGAATGCGTATTGCCGGTGGGCAAGAAATTGGAATGGCATGCGACTTTACGGTTGCATCTGATTTAGCAGTCTTTGGACAAGCAGGACCAAAACATGGTTCAGCTCCAGACGGGGGTTCTACTGATTTCTTACATCTGTTCGTTGGAATTGAAAGAGCTATGCAAAGTTGTACACTTTGTGAAATGTGGTCAGCATACGAATCAAAAAATATTGGACTTATTACAGATGTTGTTCCTGTGTTAAAAGTAGATGGTAAGTTTGTTAGGAATCCTCTTGTCACAACAGATAAATGGATTGATGAAACTGGAGCAATTGTTTACGGCAAATCAAAGTCGGGTGATGCTTTAAGAGTTGGTAAAGAGATGCTCAAAAGTAATGAGATTGACTTAACCCCACTTGATGATTGTGTCAACAATCTTTCTACAAAACTTACGTATATGATGCCAGGATGTATTACCAAAACACTAAATTCCCTTCGAAAAAAGAAATTAGAACATTGGAACCAAAACCACCAGACAAGTCGTGATTGGTTAGGCTTGAATATGATGACTGAAGGAAAAGCCGGATTCAGAGCATTCAATGAAGGACCAAGAGGAAACCGCGAGATTGATTTTGTTAAACTTCGCACTATGCTCGCCGATGGTCATCCATGGGATGATGAAATGCTGAACGCAATTTTACCTAAGTAGGTTATGATGTCTAATAAAATTTTACAAGAAAATCTTTTTGAGAATCAAGTTGTAAGAATAGCACTCAATTCTCCTAAAGGGAATGTGTTAGATTCTTCTATGATGTCTGAACTTCAAGCTGTTTTAGACAGCTTGAAGAATCAACCACAAGTAAAGTTAGTCCAGTTTATTGGTGAAGGAAAACATTTTAGTTTTGGTGCTTCTGTTGAGGAGCATACGAAAGAGAATGTTTCTCAAATGCTTAAGCAGTTTCATCAATTATTCTATACATTGATAGAACTCTCAATTCCAACAATGGCAATAGTTACTGGGCAATGTCTAGGTGGCGGTATGGAACTTGCCTTGAGTTGTAATTTTATTTTTGCTGATAACACAGCAAAGTTTGGTCAACCAGAGATAGCCTTGGCAGTTTTTGCTCCGCCAGCATCATTGATTCTACCAATGAAACTCGGACAGTCTTATGCTGATGAACTACTACTTACCGGTAAGATTATAAATGCTGATGAAGCACATCGTATTGGTTTAGTTTGCTCTATCTCTGATGATAAAGAATCTTTGCTCAATGCTGTGAATGTATGGACTACAAAAAATATTCTCCCAAAAAGTGCTTCGTCATTAAAACATGCCAACCAAGCAGCTCGTTGTATTTTTAATGAAACTTTATTAAAACAACTTCCTAAGCTTGAAAAACAATACGTTAACGACCTTATGGAAACAAAAGATGCTAATGAAGGTATAAACTCTTTCTTAGAAAAACGAAAACCAATATGGGGTAATAGTTAGATGAGTTTTCAAAATAAAACTGTCATTGTTACAGGTGGTGCTAAAGGAATAGGATATGCCATCGCATCTAAGTTTTCAGAACAGAAAGCTAATTTATTTATTCTTGATGTCAACTTTTCTGAAAATTTTGCTCTAAACGGTTCGGAAAATATTGTCTGTGATATAACCGATTTTGGTTCAGCTTCTCAGGCAGTACAATCAGTTTTTGAGAGTACAGGTCGAATTGATATACTTGTTAACAACGCGGGCATTATTAAAGATAATGTTATTTGGAAAATGACAGAAGATGAATTTGATGCTGTTATAGCTGTAAATCTTAAAGGCAGTTGGTTGCTTTGTAAAGAAGTCGCACCTATCATGCGAAAACAACAATCAGGGAGAATTATAAATATTGCTTCACGAGCTTGGCTTGGAAATCCTGGTCAGTCAAACTATTCTGCTTCAAAGGGTGGTCTAGTGAGCATGACTCGAGTTTTGGCATTAGAGTTAGCATCAAAAAATATAACAGTCAACGCTGTTGCTCCTGGTCTAATTAAAACTGATATGACTGAATCATTACAACCTGAGATTTTCCAAAAACTATTAGATAAACAACCATCCAAAAAGGCAGGTCTCCCTGAAGATATAGCATCGGCAGTAACATTTTTAGCATCAGAAAATGCTGGGTTTATCAATGGACAGGTATTGCATGTTGATGGTGGTCGTTCGATAGGTTCAACTATTTTTTAAAAAGTGACAATATGTCAGAAAATAAGTCAGTATACATAATTGATGGTTGTCGATCCCCAATAGGCAGGGGACATCCTGAAAAAGGAATGTTCAAGGATTTACGTGCTGATGAATTGGGCAAACAAACTCTATTAGCATTGTTAAATCGTTTGAGTGTCAGTAATCAAACAATCGATGATTTTTATCTAGGGTGCGTCGGGCAGCATCTTGAACAAGGCAAAAATCTTGCTCGCTTAATTTTACTACTCGCTGGATTACCAGAATCAATTCCAGGTGCTACTGTAAATCGTTTATGTGCATCAAGTTTTACAGCTCTCCAAATGGCGTTTGACTCTATAAAATCGGGCAGTAACAATGCCGTTCTTGTGGGCGGGGTAGAACACATGGGGCATGTACCGATGGCTGCTGCTGTCGATTACAATAAAGATCTTTTCAAAGATTACGATTTTGAGTGGACAAACATGGGCTTAACAGCTGAAAAGCTTGCAGAAATTTATAGTATTAGTCGTGAAGAACAAGACAAGTTTACTGTAAAAAGTAATGAACTATATTTCAAAGCAAAAGAAGAAGCTTTTTACGATAAAGAAATTGTGCCGATAAAATTGTCTGATACAGAAGAAATAGTCACAGATGAAGAACCACGAATCTCAACCCTAGAAAAATTAGCGACGCTTAAAACTATTTTCAAAGAAGATGGTACAATTACTGCCGCCAACTCTTCGGGGATTGCCGATGGTGCCGCAATGGCAATGGTATGCAATCAAGAATACTTATCTCAAACGGACAATCAATATTTGGCAGAAATAAAAGCAGTCGTTAATATTGGACTTGATCCGAGTATAATGGGATTAGGACCTGTCTATGCGATTAAAAAATTGCTCAGAAAAGTAAATTTAGACCTGTCTGACATAGGACTCTTTGAAATCAACGAAGCTTTTGCTGCCCAGATAATCGCCTGTCAGAGAGAACTGAAGATTCTAACTGAAATATTAAACATTCATGGCGGTACGGTTGCTTTAGGACACCCGCTTGGAATGTCAGGTTTACGCATTGTCATTACTCTTGCTCATAGTATGGCAGAACAAAACGTGCAATACGGTATCGCATCACTTTGTGTCGGACACGGTCAAGGCGTTGCGATGCTTCTCGAACGAGGGTAGCGGTACTAAGTCATATATATACGTTAAACAGTAGGGAAGAACCCCGCATTGTGGAGGTTTATCAACAAACCCTCTATGGGGGGACACCTTATTTCAGGTACTCCAGTATCTACTATCTTTGGATTTGGTACATTTGGACCAGATGGATTCAATTTTAGCGATATATCAACACTATCAGGTGCAGAAAGTCCTGACTAAATAATAAGCTGTCAAGCGAGGACGCATGACAGCACATTTTTGTAAATTATACATAAAATTTACTGGTCGACTTTTGGTAAGTCTAATTCGAGCTGTTTATCTTGACGGAAGCCTAAAACATAATCGGCTTGCATTATTGTATGAATCTCGCGGGTACCTTCATAAATAGAAGCACCTTTAGAATTGCGGTAGAACCGTTCGACCGGATATTCATCGGAGAACCCATAGGCACCATGTACTTGTACGGCGTTTGCCGCCGATGCTTCGGCTTCTTTACATGCAATCCATTTTGCCAGAGAGGTTGCTTTGGTCGAACGTTTCCCTTGGTTTTTGAGCCATCCGGCTTTCATCCACAAATAGGTTGAATATTCATATCCGGCTTCCATATTGGCAATCATCTGTTTGACAAGTTGATGCTGTTCAATATTCACACCAAAGGTTTGACGTTCTTTGGAATATTTAATAGATGCATCACGGCATGCTTTGATAAGTCCGCATGAACCTGCGGCGACAGTGTAGCGACCTTGGTCAAGACAAAACATAGCAATTTTAAACCCGGCACCTTCTTTGTATACTAAATTTTCAGCAGGTACTTTAACATCCTGCATAGAAATAAATCCGGTGTTGCCGGCTCTTACTCCGAGTTTACCGTGGAGAGAACCGGTTGTGAGACCATCGTATTTTTTTTCAACGATAAAACAGGAGATACCCGAATGGTCACGTTTTTTCTTTTTGTCGAGATCAGTCCATGCGAAGATTAAAAACTGGTCGGCAACATCAGCAAGTGAAATCCACATTTTTTCACCGTTTAAAATATATGAATCACCATCTTTGACAGCTGTTGTCTGCAGTCCGACGACATCAGAACCAGCGGCAGGTTCGGTAAGTCCAAAAGTCGCAATTTTTTCACCTTTGGCTGCTGGTACTAAATATTTTTGTTTCTGTTCTTCAGAACCATAGGTTAAAAGCGGCAAAGAAAAGAGACCGATATGAACCGATAGAACTACACGTGCAGAGGTGTCGCCATATTCCATTTCTTCAGATGCGAGTCCAAGAGAAATATAGTCCATACCCAAACCGCCATATTGTTCGGGAATACAGAAACCTAATAGATTCGCTTCAGCCATTGCAGGTAATAAAGCCGTGATCATTTCTTGCTTGCGGTCATATTCTGCAATAGATGGTATAATAATCTTCTGTGCAACTGTACGTGCCATATCACGAACTGCAAGTTGATTTTCGGTGAATGAAAAGTCTATCATATTATGCCTTTGTTTTAAGTATCCTAATTTGTGAATGTATATATACACTACTAAAACGGTTGTGTCAAATATTTAGTATTGGAGAGGTGATTCATAATATGTCAAATAGATAAAATTAAGTTACAATACAAAATAGTTTGATATAAAAAATCAGAAAAAATGAATGATCAAAAGAATTACGATGGCTGTTGTAACGGTTTGAGTGTCAGCATCTCGATCTCATCTAATAAATTATCTAAATCTTTTTGAAATTTTTCTCTTTGAATTTGATTAAACTGATCCGCAATTTCATAATAATGTTCAATACCGCTCAGCAAATTCTGTTTAAATTCTTGAAAATATTTTGTGGTCTTGTCTAAAAGTCCGTCAGAAGTTTTTTTCATCTCATCTTTTAGAAAATCAATATACAAATTTATTTCTTTGATAAACATATGAGAGCGGTTGTCATTGTGTAAAAGAGAAATCTTCCCGTAGATATGGTTAATCATTTCTTCTAAAGATGTAGCTTTTGAAAAATTAACAATATTTGGTCCGCAACAAACCGAAGGTGTTGCTTTTGGATCAATCCCTAAAGGAAGTGTGGCTGAACCTGCCAAATCATTACATATACATGATTTATCTGTGACATTGCTAATTAGTTGTTTGAAGATGTCCTTCGTAATATTTTCAGAATTTTGAATTTCTTTGAGTTTTCTTTTTTGAAAGACACGGGAGGCATGACAAATCGGAACTTTTGTAAATTCAGTATTAGAGACTAAAAATCCTTTTGGACAGCTTGACCCCGGTTTATTTTGTTCTATTCTGTCTCTACGTAATTGCTCACTTGCAGATGTTCTCAGATTCCAAAAAGGCACTCCAAGAGGTGAACTGTTACTTAAAAATACATCGGTATCAGCAGCAGCAATTAATTTTTCTAAATGTTCAGAATCAATATTTACAACATCGGGAGCTAAAAGAAAAGGCGTTCCCCATCCGGTTCCATCAACTTTATAGTGATGTAATAAAAGATTTTGTTCTTCGGCTGTTCCTATACCGCCTTGTACTGTAACTCGAGTTTCGGGAGGGGTATCTAATGAATCTATACCTTTTTTAAGCAAATTTTTTGTATAAATTTTAAAAAGGTTCTCAATAAGTTCATCTTTTTTTATACGGAACTCTTCCAAAATAGGACCCAAGAGATATCCTTGTGATGCAAATGCATGCCCTCCGCAATTTAAACCGGATTCAATCCTAAATTCAGAGACCCAAAGCCCTTTTAATGCTAAAAATTTACCTTGAATAATTGCTGATCTAAAATCAGAAACTTTGAGGATAATTTTCTTTTTTATCTCACCTGTAGAATTAGGAAAGAAGTCTCTAAATTGTGGTATATATCCATAAAGACGACGGTTCATCCCCGCTGAGAAAATAATAGATGAATTTAGAGAACTATTAGCAAAACCGCGCAGAGCTGATGAAGCATCGGAAAATTCAGATGGGAGTTTCTCACCATGATGATAAATATCACGATCTAATTTGGTCATAATATTGACATCAATTGAACCGATAGAAACAGCTTGTCTTAATTCTTCTTGGATTCTGGCTTTTTCTTGTTTATTATTTTCAGCAAGCATTAATTTATATTTTGATTTTAAGTCTGAATCAGGGAGCATCTCAAAATATTTTGTAATCTTTGTACCATCTTCAAAAGGTGATAATCTGATTTGATTTGACTGTTCTTTAGTTAAGTCATTGAGTAAATTAAGATATTTTGTGATACGAGTTGCCCGAAAGTCGTTCTCTCTGTCGGAAACAGGTTCAAACGGCAAGTTATTCTGTTTGCTGTGGTATTCTCTCATTTGCTCAATGAGAACATCATCCACTAATGAAAGAACAGAGGAAATACCATATTGGGCAACTTTTAGAGAAGTGTTAATAGTGAATCCGGTACCCATAACCGGAATATGGAATGTATGTGGGTTGTGTGTATTTTTCATAACCATAAAGGAATTACATAGAAAATAGTGTAAATGTCAAGATGTTTTACAAGTCAGATAAAATAGTCTTAGATAATAATTTAAGAGAAAAAATAGGACAAAAATACAGGGCTTTCCAATTTTTTCTAAATTTGATTAATCTAATTAATAGGTTGAAATGTCTTATGAACGAAAATAAGTTAGCAAATAATAACTTAACAGATTGGAGAATTAAATGAAGAGATTACAAACACTATTCTTGGGACTGCTTGTTTTTACTGTCATGGCGGTTTTAGCACCAAGTACTCAAGCACAGACTTGTGACAGTACTCATTCAAACTTTGTTGATCTTGATGGTGATGGCTTTAACGATAATGCACCGGATCAAGATGGTGATGGAATTCCGAATGGATTAGACCCTGATTATGTTAAACATGCCCAAGATGGTACCGGTATGCAAAAAGGAAAACGTAAAAACAGCGGTACAGCAGTCGGTACTGCCAGCGGTACCATGAACAAATTTCAAAAGAAAAATCGTTTTGGTAAAGCAAACTCTGCTAAATTTCAAAGCAGAGCATATAAACGTTCTGGTAATCAAGCATTCGGCACGGGTACCGGTGTTTGTGATGGCTCAGGACCTCAAGGAGGTTCTGCGGTTTGTGACGGAAGTGGTCCTAAAGGACCAAGAGGACGCGGCGGGAAATAATTTCACTTAATACCTCCTGTGAAATGGAAGAGCGGCATTGTAGCCGCTTTTCCTCATTTATATAAAAAAGAAATGGATACGGCTTTGAAAAAAACTCTGATTAGTATCGGTCTCATAATTGTTATGAGCCCTTTTGTGTTTTCTGATACAATGGTATCTCTGGCAACCGAAGAAGGATACAGCAGTAATATATTTAACGATTCTTTTGCAATATCTGACTCCTATACAATATTGAGGTCAGATTTATTGATGTATCCGACAGATATGATGGAAATAAATTTTTTTGGTGATTACAATAAGTATTCTCAAACAAGCGGGTTATCCAACCTATTGGGTGGTGTATCTGTTACATTAATTCCAACAAATGAAATGATGAAGTCACAAATATTCTTAAATGGTTCTCTGTCGTTTGTAAACTATGGTACAGAATTTAATTATTATAATAATACTGTTGTAAGCGGCAGCGGAAGTTGGAATTACCAATTTACAGAAAATCTAAATAGTAGAGTTGGAGTTGGGGCAAAATCGGTGTTTTATACTAATGCTTCATCGGTGTCAGATAATATCTATTATGTGTATGGCGGATTGAATACAACAATTTTTTCACAAAACTCAATAGATATTGAAACAGCTTATTATAATAAAAAATTTAATACCGACGATTCTTTTAATAGTGATAATTCCTATGTTGATATTTCTGTTCGTTATTCTCGCCCTATAAGTAATGCTTTGGGAATGCGGATGTATTACATGAAACGTTTTCTGGATTCTGCTGATGATTCATATATGCCCGGTTTTACAATTGATTATCTCTCACCCTGGTCTACTCTTTGGGGTGGAGACGTAGTAGGTTTTTCATTTAAACAAATATTACCTAAGCAGTTCGTCATGACATTGAGTGCAGATTATAGTGACAAATCGTATATAGATCAACTTGAATCTGATTTATCCGAGGTGCCGGTCTATACTATTACCTCAAGAGATGATATAACAAAAACATTTTTCATCCAATTTGAGAAAAAGTATTTTCAAACAACTTCTTTAATAATTCCTCGATTTACAATTAGTTATTTAGATAATAATTCTTCCATTGATTTATATAATTTTGAAAAATTAACATTTCACGGTTCAGTGAGTTTTAATTTTTAGAAGGAGTAATAAATTATTTATTGATGATTCATAAAAATTTATGTATAATTCAACGTTAAATGGTGCAGGGTATGAAGAAAAAAAAATATAATAATGTCGAAGAAAGAGTATTGCAGACTTATGTAAAACTTATGAGAGGAACTGACTCGTTTACCTCAAGAACCCATAGGCATATTGCCGGTTTCAATTTGAGCCTTAGTCAGTTTCAGGTACTTGAAGTGCTGTATCATGTGGGACCGCTTTGTCAAAAAGAGATAGCACAAAAAATATTAAAAACTTCAGGAAATCTTACAACTGTTGTAGAAAATCTTACAAAGCAGGGTTTGGTTTTTCGTGAGCAGGATGAAATTGATAAAAGATTTTACTCAATTGACTTGACTGCAAAAGGAGAAAAACTTATTAAAAAAGTTTTTGAACAGCATTTAGAATTATTGGTTGACGAGATGTCAGTATTAACACACATAGAACAAGAACAATTGGCTCTTTTGTGTAAAAAAATAGGTTTGGGAACAATATAATTTGTTCCCCGTTGTATAGTTTAACGTTAAACAGAAGATATTATGTTAGGTGATTAGGTATGTTGGTAGTTCGAAAAGCAAATGAAAGGGGAGAAACAAATCTTGGATGGTTAAAAAGCCGTCATACTTTTTCATTTAATATGTATCACGATCCCAAAAATGTTCATTTTCGTCAATTACGAGTACTCAACAATGATATAATTACCCCCAAAGATGGTTTTGATATGCATTCTCATAACGATTTGGAAATGCTTACTTTTATTTACTCCGGTAAACTTGAGTATAAAGATTCATTGGGAAATAGTTCACTCATTCAAGTAGGGGACATTCTTCGTATGACTGCCGGAAGCGGTATTATGCATTCTGAATTTAATCCCTCCGAGAATGAAGATGTGCATATGTATCAAATTTGGATATTTCCTGATAAAAAAGGTTTAGAGCCTTCGTATGAACAGGTGAGTTATAATAGAACAAATGCAGTCGGCAATTTTTTATTACTGGCATCTCAGGAGAAAAAAAAAGATACTCTGAGAATTAATCAGGATATGTCACTTTATCTATCAATACTGCCAACAGAGGAGGAAATCGAGTTTGCTATTTCTCAGGATAGATATATATGGATTCAAGTCGTTTCCGGAGAGCTTATTATCAATGGTATTATAGTTTCTACCGGTGACGGAGTTGCAGTTGTCGATGAAACATTGCTGAAATTGCACGCAATAGCCGATTCTGAAATTTTATTGTTTGATTTAAAATAGTGGAAAAACTCATATTGGATACGACTGAATCATGGACAAATTCTTTGTGCGACAGTCAAAGATGACATAATTGCTTCGTAACAATTAAATAGCCAAGAACTCAAATTCTCTCTTTTAAAAGTTTAAAAATCGACATATTGCACATTACATGTACGATAAATATTCAGAGTAGTTATGTTGATGTTTGGTGAAGTTTATGCCGATATATTGTGAGTACATTCGGGGATAGATTTCTGTTGATTATTACAAAATACTCGCCTATCTTGGTCTGTTTTTCTTATTACACATTTATGAGAAGGAATTTTTTATTATGTCAATACGGTCAGAATATCATCCCTTGAAAAAGGTTGTGGTACACCAACCAGGGTATGAATGGAATTTAGTTACTCTTGAACATAATATGCAGGAGAAATATCTTATTGAAGATGTTTTGTTTGCTGAACATGCCGCAAGAGATCATGCCGAGTTCACCTCCTGTATAAAACATGCTGTAGGTGAGGATTCAGTTATTGAATTTACTGAAATGTTATCAGATATTTTAGGTGATAGAGAAATACGCTCTGATATTGTCGGTGCTATTTCTGCGTTAGAGGGTGTGGGAATCAAAACGCATGATTTATTACTCTCCGACGAATTCTGCCAACATGAACTTGCTGAAATTATGATAGCAGGAGCATTTAAACCTGATGAATCCGAGAATCAAGGGTATAAAGTACTTTTCCCGCCGGTTCCAAATCTTTTATTTACACGTGACATCGGAATGTTTTTTAATGATGCGGTTATACTCAGCCATCCGGCTAAATCTGTGAGAAGACGAGAAGGGCTTTTAGCTCGGTATATTTTCAGAAATCATCCATTGTTTAAAGATATTGAGATTATTGACATTTTGGATGATGCTACTAGTCATGGACTGTCTGAAAATGTTCACCTTGAGGGTGGTGATATGATAGCATTGGACTCAGAAACACTTTTAATCGGTTGTTCGGAGCGTACCACTGAAACCGCCATTGAATTACTTACACAAAGACTTTTAACTGAACAAGTTACCAAAAGAGTGATAAAAGTAAAAATGCCGGCTAATCGGGCAACAATGCATTTGGATACAGTGTTCACTATCATAGGTGAGGATGATTGTGTGTATTATCCCCGTTATTTTTCTGAACATGAAAGTTCGCTTCGATGTGATTGTTATACCTACGAATTGGTCAATGGCAGGGTGAAGTTGGTTTATGAATCTGCTCCATTTTCATTATTTTCATCCTTAGAACGTTTGGGGTACGGATTTAATAATAAAATACCATGCGGAGGAGATATCCCGCATTATCAAACTCGTGAGCAATGGACTGATGGTGCTAATCTATTTGCAGTTCTTCCACAAGTTGCTTTTATATATGAGCGTAATATTCAAACTATCAAAGCTTTTGAAAAAGTTGGGTATGCTATTGTAACGCCAAAAGAATTTTTACTCTCAGATATTGATACGTTGGATAAGACGTTGATTACTTTGAGTGGTGCTGAACTGTCACGGGGCAGAGGCGGAGCTCGATGTATGACTATGCCGTTTGACCGAAGAGGATGAATTAGCATACTTTTTCTGTTGTCTTTTCTTATAAATCTTTTATCTTATAAAGTGTATGCATAAACAGATTTTTTATACGCAGTAACACTTTCAACAATGACAAAAACTGACAAATTTAAGTATCAAAAGCTAATTGAGCGATGTATAAATGGTGATGAATCCGCTTGGGAAGAATTGGTTGAAAAGATAACTCCGGCGATATTATCTGTTTGTAGAATAATGAGGTTGTCGTCAGATGAGTCGTTAGATATTTTTGGTCAAGTCTGTTATTTGCTGCTGCAAAATTTATACAAACTAAAATCGTCAGATAAAATTATCGGGTATGTCTCAATGATTACCCGTCGAGAAATTTTAAGAGTAATTCGGAGAAAACAGTTTTTTGATAATATAGATACTGAAATTACAAAGTCTATATCTGTCACAAAATTTAAAAAACCGGATGAATTATTAGAAGAAACAAAAAATTTAGAATCATTATTGAAAGCAGTGGTGGAACTTCCTGAAAAAGAATATAAGTTAATATGGTACTTGTTCTTAGATGATGAAGAACCAAGCTATGAGGAGATTTCTGAAAAATTAGATATTCCGGTCGCTTCTATCGGACCTACACGAATCAGGAGTTTGAAAAAACTTAAGAAAATATTGAAGAGAAAAGGTTTTAAATAAATAATGTATTTTATGCTTTTGTTGCGTCTCTTAAGAGACAGAGGTAGTTATGAAGAAAAATCAAGATAGAATAGAAGAGTTAAACGCTCTTTTAAAAGGGTTATTAAAAGGAAAGCAGAAAAAAGCTCTTTTGGATGAACTACAAAAAGATGCTGAACTTTTTGATATGTTCTATTTGCTTCAAAAAATGGCAGAAATTGCTCCGAATAGACCAGATTTGCTTCAGGCAGCATCAAAAAAATTATCAAAAACTCTGTACAAAGACTTTTTAAAAGAACAGGCATCATCCAAAATTCAAATTGGCGTCCAAGTTTTTGATTCCTCACTTTTACCTCTTCCAAAAGGTGTCCGACCGGCTGCTGTTGATACCCGTCAGCTCAAATACCAATTGGGGCAATCTGTTGTAGAATTAAGTATTTATCCGGTTACAATTGATTCTGTCGAAATTATCGGACAAATAAACGGTTTGAAAAAAAATCAGAAATTATCAGTTACCGCTGAAACAAAAAGTAGAACACAAAGAACAAGTATTGATGAGTTTTGTCTGTTTCGGTTTGAACGGGTTGCAGTGGGGGATTGCCGTCTGCTATTTTCTTCTGAAAACATAAAAGAAAGTATTATTGAACTGTCATTATGATTGAAATAAAGACTATAAAACAGATTAAAAACAAAAATGACTTCAAGGAATTACTGCATGCAGAATTTCATGACGACGGTACGTTATTTATTGCTGAGGTCAGTAAAAGTTTAAATAAATTGTATCGTATAAGTATTAGCGATGCTGAAAAGTATCTGCGTGCTGTTATTGACTGTTCTGCTTATATCCCCAAAGAGAATCACGATAAAATTCTTACCATGCAGGCACGATTAGCTTTATGGAAAGCTGACTATAACAGTTCTATAACCTTTTATAACAAAGCTCTCTTGAAGGCTGTCACCAAAAGGGATTTTCATACTGCTGCTATGATTCGTAAAGGTATGATTGAAGTATATATGTATCTTTCGAAATATGAGCATGGGTTGAAAATAGGTAAAAAAGCTCTTGAGTATTTTAGAAGAAAAAATCTTTTAAACCACGCAGCTCAAGTAATGACAAATATCGGTAATATATATCATCGTATGGATAAAAACAGGCTGGCACTTGACTATTATGATAAAGCTAAAGAAATATTTTCTAAGGACGGCGGAGTTGCCTGTGCTATTGTAGATTTTAACCGTGCAAATATTTTTGCCAATATGAACGAACTGGCAAAAGCTAAAAAACTATATCTTGAAGCCGGTTCTTATTACAAAAAAGCTCACATGGAACTTGCCTATCAACAGGCAGAATATTCCATAGCATATATTCTTTTTTTAGAAAGTAAATATACCGATGCACTTCGTTTGTTTGAAAAAGTCTATGACTCATTTGAAGAACTTGGTGACAAAACATCATCAGCGGTTACACAGCTTGATTTGGCAGAATTGAACTTACAGCTTAATCAATACGGTTCCACGATAATGCTTTCTGAACTGATAATTCCTATATTTAAAAAATATGGTATGCCTTATGAAGAGGGGAAGGCATACTATTTTACTGCTGTGGCAAAATTAGAGCTTGGCGATATAACACAGGCTAAAAAATTATTACAAGCCTCCCATAAAATATTTGCTCAAGAAAAAAATAATTTGTGGTTGGGAATGATTCAGTTTGCCTATAACTCGGTGTATCTGTCTCAAAAAAAATACGCAAAAGCATTAGACGCATCTGTGTCAGCAAAAAAATATTATAAAAAGAGCAAGGATGTAAGACGGGAACATGATGCTGATATTTCTTATATACAAGCCTTGTTTTTGTCTAAAAAAAAGGATGAAGCCTTTGCAAAACTCAAACGGTTTCAGAAAAAAAATCTAACATTAGAGCAACAGCGTAGAATACATACGCTTCTTGGGGAATTTTATTTTACAAATAAAGAATACGTTACTGCTCAAAATGAATTTAAAAAAGCAGTACAAATCGTTGAAACAATGATGCATGCTCTTTATTATGATGAGATTAAATTTTTCTTTGCTGCCGATAAATTTAAAATATATTCTCGTATTGTCGAATGCTCTTTACGGTTGGGTAAAGTTGAGCAATCCTATATGCAGAATTTACAGGCGTTATCGCTGCTCAATGAAAAAATTCTCCCTGCACACGACTTGGTTGGGAATGTACCCGAAAAGATTTTGTCACAAATAGAATCTTTGCGTCATCTTATATCGCAAGAGTGTAAATTTCCTCACAGAGGAAAACGTGTGGTGGGTTCTTCAAAAGAGACGTTAAACCATGAAAAAAAACTCTGGCATTTGGAACAAAAAATAAGAGCGTATAGTAACATTGACAATCATTTTAATAGACCGAGACCACAAAAATTACAAATGTTCACCCCTCAAAAAAATGAAATAGTCTTGAACTATTTTATTTCAGAAAACAGCGTAGGTTTGTTTATCCATGACAAGGATGATATTACATTTGTTGACTTACATGTCAATTTACAAGATATAACTGAAATAATCAGGAAATCTCAATTTTTATTTGAACAATCAATTCACAAAGCGGGTGCGGTCGGTTCAGTTGAAGCTTATTTACAAAAATTGCATAAACTGCTCATCGCTCCTATTCAGTTTAATAATATAGTAGATACTCTTTATATTATTCCTGATGGAATTTTAAACCAAATACCTTTTATAGCATTGTGTGATGAAGATAATACATATATAAAAGATAAATATACGGTCAAAATAATTACAGACCCGCTCTCACTTCAACGAGAAAAAGCCGAAAAAATTGATTTTACAAAACTACATAACTCAATATTTTCTGTCTCACATGAATCGTTACCGTTAGTTGAAGTTGAGGGAGATGAAATTCACTCCTATTTTAAGGATTCATCTTATTACAAGAACAATACTGCCACTACTCAAGCTTTCAAAAAAGAGCTTTTCAAATCGACCGGATTTCTTCATATCGCAGCTCATGCATCGAGATCATCAGAAAACCCTCTTTTTTCACGAATAATGTTTTCTGACAGGGTTCTTTTTCCTTTTGATTTATATGGGCAGGGAAGTAAAGCAGAATTAGTTACACTTTCAGGTTGCCAAACAGCAGCTCCGGGGTTAAATTATGGTAATACATTTTCTTTGGCTAAAGCGTTCTACCGAGCAGGCTGCAGATTTGTTCTTGCCTCTTTATGGCCGGTTGATGATAATGTTACAATGCTTTTTATGAAAGAGTTTTACCGTCAGCTTGCTCATAAGAAGAATGTTGAAAAAGCATATCATAACGCAATACAATATATATCAAAACAAATAGTTGACCCTGCTTATTGGGGTGCATTTATTTTAATTGGAAATTAATTTTAACATCTTATGCATAGAGTATAAATATGAGACGATATTTAAAACAAACCACATTGATTGCCATTTTTCTTTTTCTCTTTGGAGTAATTATTGCTAATGCCGGTGGAAAAAGACCCGGTGAGGCAGTAGTAAAAGTAAAAAGCACCGCTCAGGCAGCTTCTATTGCGGAGGAAGTGAATGCCACTATCACAGATTCTATACCTTCACAAAGAACTTATCTTTTTAAATTTTCAAAAAATCGCTCTGTAGATGAAGTTGTAGCACAATTAAATGCTGATTCAAACGTTGAATTGGCATCTTCAAATACAACTATTGATATCCCTGAGGTTTTCCAAATAAGTCAGGGATTCCCTGATGAATCTACACCGGTTTTTAGCTATGGCATTTCTCCTTTGAGTTATTATGATCAGGCGGGTTTTTATGATATAGGCATAGATTCAGCACAACTGCTTTCTACCGGTAAAGGTGTTGTTGTAGCGGTGATAGATAATGGGTTGGATTACAGTCATCCACTTATGCAGAGTTCAAATATTCTTGCCGGGTATGACTTTATTTTAAACAGCAGTGATCCCTCCGAACAGCCCGGTACAATTTATGGTCATGGTACTTTTGTGACAGGATTACTTCTTTTGACTGCACCGGATGTATCAATTGTTCCTTTACGTGTGTTTGATGGTAATGGTGTCGGCGACCAATTTAATGTAGCACTCGCTATTGATTGGGCAGTTAATCACGAAGTCGACATTATTAATATGAGCTTTGGAACAACTGAAATGATTGATGTTTTACGTCTTGCTATTGAAGATGCTGCTAAAAGGAAAATTGTGATGATTGCTGCTGTTGGTAACGAAGGAAGTTCGATACCTAATTATCCCGCGGCTCATCCAGATGTTATCGCAGTTGCCGCTGTTGATACTTTAGAGATGTTGGCGAATTTCTCTAACTATGGGGATTATATTGATTTAGTTGCTCCTGGAGTAAATTTGTATAGCTCCTTAGCTGGTGATTATGATTGGGGGACATGGAGTGGAACTTCTTTTTCAGCACCTATCGTAAGCGGTACAGTTGCTATGATAAAACAAATTAAAAATAATTACTCTCCCGCTGAAATTCAGGATCATCTGAGAAATACTTCTCGTACTGATTTGCTTTGGGGATCAATTACTGTGCCGGATGTACAGTATGGATACGGCATGATAAACAGCTTAAATGCAGTTTCTCAACTTTCTATTGGTGATTTAAATGGTGACGGTGTTCGCGACTTGACTGATTTAACAATGATGATTGACTATATAAAAAGCTATAATACAGGTGGCAACAGTTCTGATGTGGAAAAAGAAGGTATTATTGTAGTTGGTGGCATGCTTGACTTGAACTGTGATGGAAATGTAAATATCTCTGATATTGCAATTATGGTACATCATATTTATGTAAAATGGAATGACTTTAAACCGTGCTATCAGGCAGGTAAGGGTCCTAAATAAAGCTTGTTGAATAACAACTATCTACTTTTCAAGTCCCTTTTCTAAGCAGTTTGAAAAGCAAAAATAGTACGAATTATGTAAAAACCTCTGTTACACAAGATAACAGAGGTTTTTTACGATACAATTGATCAATTGTATTACTAGTGAAAACTAACTAACGCCTATTTAATTTCCCATAATAAGCACTAACTAACAAAACTAACATGGGAGATATTTTAGTCTCATTATTATGTATTTTTCTTCCTTTTCTATCTCTCTATAAAGAGAATGAAATATTGTATATTTTAATTATTGAAAGTAAAATTTAATCTATTTAGGAGGTGGTATTGGGATAAAATTCATAGGATAGTACGTATGTGTACGTAAACGAATAGGAATCTATAATTCAGGAGTCACAATGAAAAAAGTTTTAACCTTTTTAATCATCAGTGCATTACTCGTTTCAACAATCGTCATTGCCGCACCGCTTTTTAAAGTCAAAACAGCAAATACAGTACAAAAAACTCAAGATTA
>CALCCW010000278.1:0-8428 GCA_937900185.1 uncultured candidate division Zixibacteria bacterium
TTATTTAAGTAGCGTGCCAATGTAGATGATATGGTGTTGTTTATGTGTTTTTTTTTTCAAGCAGAAGACGGCATACGAGATATATCAGTGTGACTGGAGTTCAGACGTGTGCTCTTCCGATCTCAGAAGTCCGTTTTCTAAATATGGTAATTGTGCATGAACTATGAGTGTGACATTAATAATATAGCAAACAGCAAACATAACCACAAAAAGCGGTCGGTGATGTTTCCAGAAGGCAATGATAAAAAACAAAAGACCTAATAGATTGAGTACTATCCCAACATAGTTTGCATTTTTAAGAGATACATCTGTAATTGAAAAGACAATTAAAGATGCAAATGATGTCAGAGAATGTTGAAAAACAGTCCAGCGAGGATAATCAAATGGATCAAAATCATCAAACAATATTTTATTTCGGCTATGGTACACATAATGGTGTGGATCTGTTGAAAGTGACTGACCAATACCGGAATAATGCAAAGGTGGATCATTTTCAATACCGATTGTCCAAAACAGCCACCCACTAATAAGTATTACAGCTAATAAAAATATGTAAATATGTTTTTGTTTGTTTTTATTATACTTCATTTATCAGTTTGTTAAAAATATATTAGAAATAGTTTTATATTTCATGTTGTTTTTATCGGACAAAATATATAATAAATAACATTAAACCTATATACAATACAACATTAAATAGACGGAATTAAGCAGATATTTGTTTACAAAACAAAATAATCCTTCTCACTATTTACCTTTAAGACTTTTCAAATTCTTTTTTAACTCATCAATTTCATCACGAATAAGCATAGCAGTCTCAAAATCAAGATTTTCAGCAGCATTTTTCATCGCTTTCATCATAAAGACAATCTGGTCTTCTGAGCTCATCATCTCAAAACTGGTTGGCTTCTCAAATGTTTTCTTTTCAATAGTTTTGGAATCAGCAAATTCGGTCGTTCTTAAAATTTCATCACGAGTCTTAAAAATTGTTTCCGGGTCAATATTATGTTTCTTGTTATAAGCTAACTGCTTTTCGCGTCTTCGTTCGGTTTCTTCAATAGTTTTCTGCATCGATTTAGTAATTTTATCCGCATACAATATAACTTCGCCGTTTTTGTTTCGAGCAGCCCTTCCAACTGTCTGAATCAAAGCACGTGCTGAACGCAAGAAGCCCTCTTTGTCAGCATCTAATATAGCAACCAGAGAAACTTCCGGTAAATCAAGACCTTCCCTGAGTAAATTGACCCCAATGAGAACATCAAATTCTCCTAACCGCAAATCCCGAATTATCTCAGTGCGGTCTATTGACTTAACCTCAGAATGTAAATATCTGACCCGTACTCCCATTTTATTAAAATAATCACATAAATCTTCAGACATTCTTTTTGTAAGAGTTGTCACTAACACCCGTTCGCCTTTGGCAGCTCTTATATTTACCTGTTCTAACAAATCATCAACTTGCGTTGCTAATGGTTTTACTGTTATTTTTGGATCTAACAATCCGGTAGGTCGAATAACCTGTTCAACTATGACGCCGTTTGATGCCTCCAATTCAAAATCTGCAGGTGTAGCAGAAATATAGATTGTTTGATTTTGCATAGACTCAAATTCTTCAAAATAGACAGGACGGTTATCAAGTGCCGACGGCAGCCTGAACCCGTGAGCAACAAGCGTTTCTTTACGGCTTCTATCCCCTGCAAACATTCCCCGAACTTGCGGAATAGACTGATGCGACTCATCCATTATCGTGATAAAATCGTCAGGGAAAAAATCAATGAGTGTAAACGGACGCTCTCCCTCTTTACGACCTGTCAAATGACGGGAATAATTCTCAACCCCGGAGCAGTACCCAATCTCTTTGAGCATTTCCAAATCATATTTTGTACGGCTTTCAATCCGTTGTGCTTCCAAAAGTTTATCTTCTTTAACAAAATTTTGTACCGTTTCTTTTAATTCTGACTGAATAAGTTTGATAGCTGATTTCAACTGGTCTTTTGATGTAATAAAATGTTTGGCTGGATATATAGAAATTTTATCCCGCTCTTTTAAAATTTCACCGGTTAAAGGATCAATTTCTGAAATTCGTTCGACTTCATCTCCATAAAATTCTATCCGAAAAGCATGTTCATGATATGACGGAATCAACTCAATAGTATCACCTCGTACACGGAAATTTCCACGAGTAAATGAAATATCATTACGGTTATAGTGAATCTGAATCAGATTCCGAATCATCTCATCGCGGTCAATCTCTAAGCCGTTCACAACAGTAATCATCTGTTCTTTATATGCCTCCGGTGACCCCAGACCATAAATACATGAAACCGAAGCAACAATAATAACATCATCACGTTCTAAAAGCGAAGATGTCGCCCGTAATCTGAGCCTGTCTATATCATCATTTATAGCAGTATCTTTTTCGATAAACGTATCAGTGGTCGGCACATATGCCTCCGGTTGATAGTAATCGTAATAACTGATAAAAAACTCAACAGCATTATTTGGGAAAAACGCTTTTAACTCACCATAAAGTTGTGCCGCTAATGTTTTATTATGCGACATCACCAAAGCCGGTCGACCGGTTTTGGCTATCACATTTGCAATTGTAAAGGTTTTTCCGGAACCGGTCACTCCTAAAAGAGTTTGGTGTTTATCACCCCGAGCCAAACCTTCGCATAGCTGTTTTATTGCTTCAGGCTGGTCACCTTTTGGCTCAAATTTGGAATGCAGATCAAACTTAGCACGAGGAATGCCTGTCTTCGCATCTTTTTTTGTTGTCATTTCACTCATTTCCGGCTCCAAATATATCCAAAAAGCTCATCGGTGGCAATCACAAATGGTTATTTTTCATGATTTTAAGAAAAATTATGGAACCGCACCGCCATTCTTTAGTTTAAATGATGAAATTATCGCAAAGTTCCTTAATAAATAGGAAAATTTGCCTTGACTTAAACGGAGATTTTATTACTTTTTACAGCTTAACTTTATGTAAATAAGTAATTTCTATATTGAGAGGACATATTAAATATGTACGCTGTATTTCAAATTTCAGGTTTTCAATACTCAGCCCAAGAAGGTGAAGTATTACAGATTCCATTGCAAGATGCAAAACAAGGTGATAAAATCGACATAAGTGAAGTGTTACTTGTGAAAAACAATGATGATGCAATAGTCGGAACACCTTTTGTTGAAAATGCAAAAGTAGAAGCAGAAGTTCTCGGTCACGGAAAAAACGACAAAGTATTAATTTATAAATACAAACGTCGTACAAAATACCGTCGCCGTCAAGGTCACCGTCAAGATTATAGCGAAATCAAAATAAATAAAATTGTAACTGCGTAATAAACGATGACAAAGATCAGGGCACGGATAGCTCTTTTTGTATTACTTTTTATTGTATGCTTTGTACCGGTTGTCAATGCACAATCTGACTACAAAGTTGTAGAGATTGTTGTCGAGGGCAACCATGTTGCCTCTCGCTCTCTTATCTTAGGTGTCTCAGCTATTGATTTAGGTTCCCCCCTATCTCCCACGTCAACAACCGAAACTATTCGGCGTTTATATGCTCTCGGTATTTTTTCAAATATAACAATCGAAGCCGAAATTGTTACAGGCGGGTTGAAAGTGTATATCGTAGTAAAAGAACTGCCCAAACTTGCCGGTATCGAATTCAAAGGAAACAAAAAAATAGATTCCGATGAATTAAAAGACAAAATAGGGCTGGGCGTAGGCGGATATATTTCTCCTTTTTTGATGAGCAAAAAGAAAAATGAAATATTAGACATCTACGGTAACAAAGGATATTTCCAAGCAGAAGTAAAATCCGAGCTTGAGTATTCCGATGACTCAACATCTGCCATATTACGCTATATCATTAAAGAAAAATCAAAAGTCAAAGTAGAGAAAGTCATTCTCACCGGTACTGAACGAGTAAACCCTCATGACATTATCAAAAAAATGCGTAACCGCAAGCGAGGTTTCTTGAAAAGCTCCGATTTTGCCAAAGACAAATATGAAGAAGATTTAGAAAAAATAATCACAGAGTTTCATAAATTGGGATACATTGATGCCTATCTTATTTCTGACTCTTCTACTATTGACACCACTACCAATAGAATGAAAATTTATCTGCAAGTCTATGAGGGACCACAGTATTATTTTGGCAAAGCTACTTTTACCCATATTGAAAAAATGCCTGAAAAATATCTCAAGAAGAAAATCAAATATAATGAGGGCGAGATATTTAACATGGAAAAATACCAATCCTCTCTTGAAGAAATCTATTCCGCCTATTATGACATTGGACATCTGCATATTCGCCTTATTGATGAGCGGACAACCCGTGATGACTCTTTGATAGATATAAACTATGACATAACCGAAGGTCTACCCTCTACAATTAATTTAGTAAACATTATAGGTAACACAAAAACAAAAGACAAAGTTATCCGTCGGGAACTATCAGCTTTGCCGGGGCAAAAATTTAACCGTGAACTTTTGATTCGTTCGGTTCGTGATGCGATGGCACTTAATTTCTTCACCAATGTAAATCCGGTACCTCGTAATTTACCAAATGGTGATGTTGATATTGAGTTTCAAATTGAAGAAAAACAAACTGCTCAGGCATCGGCAGGTGCAGGTTATAATAGCACAGATAAGTTAGTTGGAAACTTAGGAATTGGAATTCCCAACTTCAGGGGTATGGGGCAAAACCTCTCCTTTAGCACTGACTTTGGAAGCAGACGGAATTCTTTTTCTGTATCTTTTACCGAACCATGGCTCTATGGCAGACCGACTCTTTTTGGAACTGACATATACTCATCTAAACGTCAATGGTTTAGTGACTACACCGAAACCAGACAAGGTGGCTCTGTAAGACTGGGTAAAAGACTACGCTGGCCTGACAATTTTTTCAGAATATTTGCATCATACCGCTTAGAACGAGACAAATACGAAGATTTCTCTAATAGTTTTATAGCATCTCAGTCATATAAAGATTATCATGCCTATCAAGAATTTATAACAACTTACGACACAACGTACTCACAAGATTCATCTTTTACTGTTGATCCAAGATATACGTGGATAAATGAGTACGATACTACTTTTACTGTTAAAGACCCAATTCAACCTTACCAGAATTCAATTTTAACTTATGATGAGCAGTGGAACATAGCATCACGAATATCCTTTACAGTGACCCGTGACTCAAGAAACCTTCCGGAATTTGCAACATCCGGTTCTAAGTTTTCCTACTCCTTTGAAAAAACCGGTGGTCTGTTGGGCGGATTTTGGCATTACACAAAACATAAGATTTCGTATGCACAATTTATCCCGTTATATAAAAATATAGCTTTAGCGGTCAGGTCACAGTTTGGAGCTATTGTGAGACCAAACGGTGCAGATTTTGACAATGACAGACACACTCTTTTATCAGACAGATTTACTCCGGGTGGTGTTGCCTATGATGGCGTAGTTCGAGGCTATGACGATGGTTCCTTGACTCCAGATACTACGATTAAAGCAGGTGCAGATACATTGTATTATTACAATAGTTTTACAGACTCTGCTATGATAATAAACGGTGTATTTGATACTACTTTTGCGGACTCTTCAACAATAAATCAATCTGCTGGTGGTCAATATACCCGTGTTCGGGGTAACTATATGTTTGTATCAAACATAGAGCTGCAAATTCCGGTTGTCAGCCGTTCAATCTACGGAATTGTCTTTTTTGATGCCGGAAATTCATGGCTGAACTGGACAGATATAAATCCGTTTACTCAACTTTACTCGGCAGGGGGTGTCGGATTTCGAGTAGCAGTACCCGGAATTGGCACAATAGGGTTTGACTTTGCCAAACCGTTTGATAATATTAGAAATCAGGATAACGGATGGCGAACGCATTTTCAAATTGGTACAACATTTAAATAGAATTACAAATTGATAAAATAAGAGGTTTTCAATGCAACAACTTACAAGAATTATTTCCACCACTTTATTTGCTCTCACGCTTTTTTCTTTTTGTGCAAAAGGTATCAACGCCCAATCTATAAAAATTGGCTACGTTGACGACCAAAAAATCTTACAAGTGAATAAAGCATGGCAAACAGCCCAGGAAGATTGGGGTATCGAATCCAAAGCATGGCAGGATGAAGCTCAAGCGAAACAAACAGAGATTCAAGAACTTGCAGCGGAATACGATAAACAAAAACTAATTCTTTCAGATGAAAAACGTAAAGAAAAAGAAGCAGCTATTCGAGCAAAACAAGAATCTTTAGATATGTATACCCGTAAAATTTTTGGTCCCGGTGGTACAGCTGAAAAAAAACAAGACCAGCTTACCCGACCTATTTTGGAAAATGTCACAAAAGCTATTGAAGCAGTTGCCATTGAAGGTAACTACGATGTTGTTTTTACTGTCGCAGGTTCAGGCTTAGGATACATCAAAGAGACATACGACATAACCCAAAAGGTTATTGATTATCTTGCCACAAACGAACAGTAAAAAATCTTATACACTCAGTGAGTTAGCCGAAACAATCGGCGGTAAAGTAGATGGAGACGGCAGCTTAGTTATTCACTCAGCTGCCCCTATCGAAACTGCATCAAATGGTGATATAACTTTTATCGCCAATGAAAAATATCTCAAACATCTCAATACAACAGAAGCATCAGCGATTATCTTAGATGAACAAGTTGCGGCATCAAATCTTTCTATTATTCGCCACAACAATCCATATTTAGCATTTGCATTAGTTTTGGATATTCTGTATCCCGAACTTCCCGATGTAAATTCAGGTATTGCAAAATCTGCAATTATTGAAAAAAATACTACGATTGATTCCACCGCCCGAATTGGAGAACTCTGCCATATTCGCTCACTTTCAAAAATTGGAAAGCAAACTCGCTTGATTTCGTCTGTCTTTATTGGTAAAAATGTTGTTATAGGCGACAACTGCATTCTGTATCCAGGAGTACGAATTATGGATGACTGTCAAATTGGAAACAATGTTATTATCCACGCATCAACTGTAATCGGATCCGACGGATTTGGATATGCAGAATCAGAGCTTGGTCTCAAAAAAATAAAACAAATCGGAAATGTTGTTATCGAAGATAATGTTGAATTCGGCTCTAACTGTTCTGTTGACCGCGGTGCTTTAGGACCGACTGTTATCGGCATGGGGACAAAAATAGACAACCTTGTACAGATAGCTCATAATGTCCGAATTGGACGACATGCTATTATAGTAGCTCAAGCAGGAGTAGCAGGCTCAACAATAATCGGCAATGGGGTTGTACTGGCAGGACAGGTTGGTGTTGCCGGTCATTTAGAAATCGGTGACGGTGCCATGGCAGGAGGACAATCAGGAGTCATTAAATCTGTTAAAGCCGGAACAAAAGTATTCGGTACACCTGCCAGAGAAATAATGAAATCAAAACGGATTGAAGCTCTGCTCAACCGTCTGCCCGAAATGCTCAAACGTATTAAAAAACTTGAAGAAAAATAATATCAGGTTTTTATCAATTCTTCTATTTCTGCTGTTTTAATCCAATTTTCCTCTATCTTCTCCAAATGTAACAGAATTGAGTCTGTATCATTTTTTGCTGCTGATTGTTTTATCTCCTGCAGTAAATCCCATTGCTGCCTATTAATTATTTTCATCTGCGACATTTGCGAATTCCATTGAGCTACGGTAAAACTTAGTTCACGGGCAATATCATTAATTTCCTGATTACCGGATTGAATACGGGCAAATGATACCAAGTCACCTTCCCCTAACTTGCGAATTCTCATTGCTAATTGATGTGAAGGTATTTTACATTTCTCCGCCGGTATATAGTACAGTATATACAGTGCCGACAGAGCCGCAATAGCTCCCGAAATCATATACGGCATAAAAGTAATACCGGCTATTTCTAACTGAGAATATATCCCATAAATTTCTTCGGTAAACAGTACTCGATTGTAAAACCAAATGATACCAAGAGACAGAAGTATTACAGCTAAAGATAAAAATCCGACTTCTTTTAATATCTGTGAATTGCTAAATACACTTGATTCTGTACGGTCTATAGTGATTGATTTAGACATACAAATAACTCCTTCATACCTATAAATATTATACCTATTTTACATACCACTGTTTCAAATCGGAACATTTGGATGAAAGATTGAGTATAATATCAGACATTTAGAAGCCATGTTTTGAACAACATAAAAGCCCTACAAGCATATACTTACAGGGCTTACTTAAAGTCTTGTATGAATTTTAATCAGAATGGAAGATCGTCATCGCCGCTACTGCCGCCGGAGGGCGGAGAAGCCGGCATATCAGCAGGAGGGGCTTGATTGTAACTACCACCGCCACCACCTGACGAAGCAGAATCGCCTTTGCTTCCGATAAACTGAAAACTCTGAACG
>CALCCW010000279.1:0-5256 GCA_937900185.1 uncultured candidate division Zixibacteria bacterium
GACTTTCTTTCTTGTCTTTCGTGAGTGGTCTGATATATTGGTGATGATGTTGATTTTTATTTTTTTTTTTTTTTTTGTAGTTTATTTTGTTTTTTTTTTTCAAGCAGAAGACGGCATACGAGATATATCAGTGTGACTGGAGTTCAGACGTGTGCTCTTCCGATCTAACTTTTCCGCTTGGGATATAGGCAACATGACATTTCCCTATAAACGGTAATAAATGATGTTCACACATAGAATATAATTCAATATCTTTAACAAGCACTATTTCACTGGCATCTGACTCAAATAATGCTCCGTTAACAATTTTCTCAATATCTTCCTTGTATCCCTTAGTAAGAAACTTAAATGCTTTAGCTGCTCTTTTGGGTGTTGATTGTAACCCCTCACGATGTATATCTTCGCCTATTTCTTCTAACAACTTTTTGTATAATTCTTCCATCAATAAATCCTTAACAAATAGAATAATGTAGTTTGAATTGTGTAACCTTTAAAGGTATACGTATAAACATACATTATTTTGAACTAAATCTCAAGTTGAATCGTATCGCATACTTCATGCTGTCATTATTGAAAAACAGCGTCAATTGTCATATCCATTATTCTTTTGACTAATATGGTCTGATGAAACAATCCCTAATATCCTATGCACAATGCACAAAAACGTTGCCGCCAAGTCATATAATTTACTTCAGTGTACTTTTTTTAGTCATTTTTCTTAATTTATACTATATTGTATTCTATTTTAAATACAATAAATGAAATCAGCTTTCATACTCAACTTTACATCATTTGATTCTATCTTATTATATCACTTGGTTTTATACATTTTTTTCAAATCAATAATAAAAAAACAGCTAACCACCTATTTGTTCTTTTTTTCACAAGCGATGACAATACTTTGACATTGAAGGTTCAAAATTAAGTTAATTCAGACTAATCATTTAAACGAGTTAAAAGACGTTAGGATTAAATATGGAACTTGGAATAATCGGAACTTCAATCTGGCAGCAAAACATGAAGCTCCTTGAAAAAATTACAATCGACAGAGATAATAAAACAGAACAAATAAAACAGCTCAAAGAAGCACTTGGTTTGGATGAACTCATTTATCTTTCAACCTGCAACAGAGTAGAAGTTATATATACTATCAACGAACCAACAAGTGACAGTCGTATTTTACACCGTTTGATAGATTTCTTTTTCTCAGATGGGTCCGATCTTAATTTTTTCCCAAACGACTTTTATCATTTCACCGACAAAGAAGCAATCACCCATCTGTTTCGAACAGTCTCCTCATTAGAATCTTTAGTTGTTGGTGAAACTCAAATAACCGGACAGTTTAAAGATGCCTATCAAGATGCTCTTGCGGCAGGTCATGTAGGATTTTATTTACACAAACTTGCCGATGAGGCTCTCACTGTTTCAAAAAAAATAAAACGGGAAACAACTATCGGCAAAGGTCAACAATCAATGGCATCTTTGGCAGCAAACGAGATTAAAAATCATCTGCAAAATCAAAAAGACAAAACAATAGCTTTGGTCGGTGCCGGTGAAATGACTGCTAAATTTGCAAAATATATATCAAAAGAAAAACTTGGAAATCTTCTTTTTGTAAACCGTTCGATAGATAAAGCTGAAAAATTAGCAAAAGAGTTTAATGGTCAAGCAATTTCACTCGCGGACTTCAAAAACAGTCCTCAAGATGTACATGTGATAGCATCAGCAACAGCATGCAAACATGCAATCTTTGATTTAGATTTTGTTGATAAACTTCCGGCAACTTCTCAACCTGTCTTAGCAATAGATTTAGCTATCCCCCGTGATTTCTCTGATGACATCAACACCCACCAACAAATAAAATTAATTGATATTCCTATCTTAAAAAGTAAAGCAAACGGCAACCTTCGGAAAAAATTTGTCGAAGCAGGCAAAGCAAATAATATAATCAAAGAATCGGTCTATAAATTTGTAAGTAACCAATTAGAGGTTTCTATAAAACCAATTTTCCACACATCGTTTAAAGAATCAATTCAACTCGCCCATCATGCCTTGGATGACCTCTTTACAAAAAGAATAACCTCACTTGATGAAAATGAACAAAATGCGATAAAAAGTTTGGTTACAAAACTTATAAGCAACGCCTCATTTCAGCCGTCAAAAGTACTTTCTGAAAAAATGGCACAGGCACAAACAAATCTCAATTTTGAGAAACTGCAAAATTCATCAAACAAGGAAGCGGTATGAACAAACAGCATCTTGTAATCGGCTCCAGAGGATCAGACTTAGCTTTGTACCAAGCAAACTTTATTAAAAAAATATTAACAGAAGAACTTAACTGTACTGTAGAAATAAAAATCATCAAAACAACCGGCGACAAAATAACAAATCTTTCTTTTGATAAAATGGAAGGAAAAGGATTTTTCACTAAAGAACTGGAAGAAGCTCTCTTAAATAAAGAGATTGATTTAGCAGTACACTCTCTTAAAGATTTAATGACCGTACAGCCTCCCTCATTAAAACTTGGTGCTGTCGGCTACCGTGCTGATCGTCGTGAATTACTCTTGATTAGAAAAGATTCAACTACTAAAAGCGGTATTTTACCTGTTAAAGACAGCGGAGTTATAGGCACATCATCAAACAGACGTAAATGTCAAATCTCTCAATTAAACAATAAACTCAAGATTAAAGATTTACGCGGTAATGTTCCTACAAGAATCAACAAACTTCGTAATGGCGACTACGATGCTATCATGATTGCTGCCGCCGGTGTAAAACGTTTAGAACTTGATGTTTCCGATTTAACCGTTATGGAATTAAACCCTGAAATTTTCCTTCCTGCTCCGGCACAAGGTATCTTAGGTATTCAAATTCGTGATGATTCTCCTGAAGTTGAAGCTATCATCTCAAAAATGAATAACGAAAACGACGCCAAATCTGCTGCTTTAGAACGTGGACTACTCGCAAAATATGATTCCGGCTGTACCTTGCCATTGGGAGTATACTCAGAGATAAACGGCGATTCCTACCGACTCAAAGCTGTTCTTGGAGTTTTAGAAAATGACCAATGGGTCGAGCCAAAAACAGTTGACATTACCGGTACTGACATTAACGACATTGTAAACAATGCTTTTAACGGATTAAAATAGGTTTCACATGATTAATCTTGCAGTTACAAGAGATAAAAATCAGTTAGAATCATTGCGACTAAAAGCAAAGAAAAAAAATATAAATATTATACCACTTCCTGTTACTGAAATAATATCTATGCTTTCAGATGGTAATAAAATACCTGAGCTTACTCTGTTTGATTGGCTTTTCTTTAGCTCTGCCAATGGGGTGCATACTTTTTTTGCTCAATGTAAAAAAGAACAACTTCCTCATACTATAAAAATTGCTGTTGTTGGAGAAAAAACCGGCGAGGCTGTCCGTTCGTATAATTTAGATATTAATTTTCAACCGACTCAGGCGTATGGCAAATACCTTTTTGAAGAGTTCTCAAATAAATATAATAACCAATCGTTACAAATCTTATATATCCGTGCTGAAAAGATAAACTTTAACGCCCAAGAATTTTTAGCACACTCTCAAATTAAATACAACGAAATTATAAGTTATAAATCTCAAGAAAAAACCGTTAACGTTTCTGAAGTAGATAAACTAACAGACAATGATTACATACTATTTACAGCACCCTCAACGGTAACGTCATACAAAAATCAGTTTGGTACTCCCAAAGCAAAACTCATTGCTATTGGAAACACAACCAAAGATGCTATCAAAAGCAATAATTGGATTACAAATATTATTTTAAATAAACCTGAAATTGATAAAGTTTTGGAGTATATATAATGGAACTATTTTCACGTCCACGACGCCTAAGACAAAACAGCTTAACACGTGAGCTTGTTGCTGAAACAACTCTCAACATAAACCGTCTTATCCAGCCGTATTTTGTCTGTGACGGAACCAACACAAAGGATGAAATCAATGGGCTCCCCGGTATTTTCCGTGAGTCTGTTGACTCATTAACAAAATCTATTGAATCAGATTTAAAACTCGGCATAAAAAACATCATGCTCTTTGGTGTCACCGACCGAAAAGATGCTCTGGCAACCTCCGCATCTGATGATAAAAACCCTGTCATCCGAGCAATCAAAGAACTCAAAAAACAATTTGGAAACGATCTGCTTATTGGTGCTGATGTTTGTCTTTGTGCATATACAGATACCGGTCACTGCGGCGTAAGCGAACATGATGTCATCAACAACGATAAGTCAGCAGAAATACTTTCACTAATGGCATTGCGTTTAGCTCAATCAGGCTGTGATATTGTAGCACCATCTGATATGATGGACGGTCGTGTAGGTGCTATTAGAGCAACTCTTGAGAAAAACGATTTTAAAAACACTCTCATCATGGCATACTCAGCAAAGTATTCATCATCATACTATGGTCCATTTAGAAATGCCGCCAACTCTGCCCCCGGCAAAGGAGACCGCAAAGGTTACCAAATGGATTTCAGAAACCGTTCTGAAGCAATGACCGAACTTGAACTTGATGAAGCCGAGGGTGCCGATATTGTCATGGTCAAACCTGCCATGGCATATCTTGATATTATCTCTGACTTCAGACAAAACAGTTCTCTGCCAATAGCGGCGTATAACGTATCGGGAGAATACACGGCAGTTAAATTATTAGTGAAAGAAAATTTGGCAGATGAAAATATTATGGTTATCGAAAACCTTACCGCAATTACCAGAGCGGGAGCTTCGATAATCCTTACCTATCACCTACGTGATATTTTAGAAAACGGATGGCATAATGCTTAAAACAGATAAGTCACAGAAAATAATTAGAAAAGCTGAAAAAGTCACCCCAGGCGGAGTAAACTCTCCGGTGCGGGCATTTCAATCGGTAGGAGGCACCCCTCGTATTATCAAAAAAGGTGAAGGTGCTTATATGACTGATGTTGACGACAATTCATACATAGATTTTTCTTCCTCATGGGGACCGCTTATTTTAGGACACGCTGACAAAGATGTCGTCAAAGCGGTACAAGATCAATGCGAAAATGGAATGACCTACGGAACATAGATCGGAAGAGCACACGTCTGAACTCCAGTCACACTGATATATCTCGTATGCCGTCTTCTGCTTGAAAAAAAAAAAGACAAAAAAAGAAAAAAAAAAAAAAAAACAAAAATAGAGCAAAAAAAAGAGAATACACAACACAAGGATACAGTAAAGACACAA
>CALCCW010000280.1:0-13685 GCA_937900185.1 uncultured candidate division Zixibacteria bacterium
TTTTTTTTATTTGTGTGTTTTTTTTTTTTCAAGCAGAAGACGGCATACGAGATATATCAGTGTGACTGGAGTTCAGACGTGTGCTCTTCCGATCTTAGTGCAGTATACTCAACATCAGCATTTGGAACTTCTTTTCCAAAAGGACTTGGAATATATGCAGTCTGTTTTAAAGTTGTTGATTTAACAGAAGGTGTTGGGGATACCGGATCTTCCCAATAACATCTTGTAGCATCAATTGTTTCAGGAAGTGTATTATTGACAGCCGAGGATGTATTACCAATAAATGCACTTTCGTGAATATCAATACTCGATGTATTTGTAGTATTCCCTGATAAATCAGCCGTCCAAATACCATCGTAAAGAGAATTTGTAATTGTACAACCGGTAATCGTGGCTGTCAAACTACCATTATTCCAACCGGTATAGTAACTACCCCCCCAAGGATCTACACCCGTACCAAATAGATCAATTCCATCTCCTCCGTTGTTTAGAATATCACAATCTGTTATAGTAATATTTGCATTAGAATTGTCTCGGCTTAACTGAACTCCTAAAGTCCATTCATTATCATGAAGATTAAGATTTGTAAAACTTAGATTTACCGAAGAAGGATTAACATATCCCCAGCCCCAGTCACTGAAATTGACTCCACTCTCACAGTTGTAAACTTCATCATCGACCATTGCAACATCACCGGATTCAAACAACAGAATTCCTGTTGATGCCCAGTCAGTACCTGTATAGGCAGTTCCTTCAACATAGTTTCCTAATGTTGTACCGCTCGCTCCATAGCTTAGTTGGATACAGTTACCGGCTATTGTACTTGAAGCTACACCGGTTACACTATTATTATCAACAGTGAAAGTACAACCCGGACCCATTAAAACAATACCACCCTTTTGGAAAGTCGGGATATTATTATTAGAAATATTAATACTAAATGTATCTCCAAGAGCATGTGTTCCAACAAACGAAACTACAGATTGTACTCCGGGACCAGCCGGATATGTAATGTTATCAATAGTACAATTAGTGAATGAACCGCTAGTGCTAAAGTAATGTACACCATAGAAATTTTCCGGACCCGTATCTCTACCATCAATAGTAAAACCATCAATATTAACAGTCCCTGCATCATTGACACCAATAACAGCATCAATTGTTTTAACAGAACCGTTCCATTGCGTTACGTTATATGTTGACCTGTCTACAGCATCAGGAGCTTCTATTAAACAAACTGATGAACCTGCACCTAACAAATCAATATTTTTATCAATATAGAGCTGCTCCCGATAAGTACCTGCCCCAACATTAAGAACTTCCCCGGAGCTGGCAGCATCGATAGCCGGTTGAATGAACAACCCGTCAACAATCAAAAAGCCTCCACCGGCAATTAAAGTAACGTATGAGCCAACAGCTGTGCTGTCCAAAGCAATCGCAAAGGCAACGGCTTCAGCTTGAGTATCTTGATAGAAATAAAATCCGGCTGCATCAGGACGGAAAGCAAGATTACGAACCATATATTCATAACCGTTCACTGTGATATTGGTATTAGTAAGACCAAACTCATCCTGACTGAAAAGATTTCCTTCACCTAAACTTAAAGTATTGCCATCTATATTAACATTATCTGAACCTCGATTGAGATAAGAAGGTCCCGAAGCATAGATTGCCATACTACCCCAAGCATTACCGGACGTTGTAATATTATCAATTGTTACACCTATACAACCGGTAACCTGTAAACCATTTCCACCCCACGCATCTTGAGAAGTTAAATACGAGAGAAGAACATTATTAAAACCATGAATATCAAATCCTGTCCTGCGATGGGCATTTGAAATAGTAATATTCTGTAAGGTTAAGTTTGTAAATCCGTTTGGCGGATTTGATGTTCCACTGGCATGTATCGGATAATTTTCATTAGCGGCATTTGTTGCTAAAGTAAAATTTTCCATTAAAACATCGCCCGAAGTAACTAATATACCATACCCCCCTGCGGCAGGAATATTAATAATCACTCCGGTTTCAGATTCACCTGTTAATGTAAGTGGTTTATTTATTGTCAATGTTTCCGTATACGTTCCATTGGCAATAGTCACCGTACTTCCATTTACAGCATCAATGGCTGCTTGGATAGTTGCAAAAGCATTAAAACCCCAGACATAACCGGTACCATTGGCAGCATTATAGACATCAACATCTGCCTGCGATGTAAAATCATCATCAACCATAACATCAGAATTATCATTTGATGTAAATGCGAGCCCTGCTGTACATTCACCACCAATTTCAGGATAGTGGTTACCTGAGCTGTAAACCCATCCGCCGGTGGCATCCTGAGTTGCCCCCAACCAATATCCCATTTTATTTATATCATTTTGATACGTAACTTGATCTAGATTGCCAAGTGTCATCATTGTATATCCGGTTGACTGCCAATCTTCGTCATCAGTATTAGCACCATAACTTCCACTAATGCCTCCACCGGAATATTGACTCGCCAAAAGCCTTGCAACCAAATCAGGGATTTCTGCAGTATGGCTACCCGATGCATCAAAGGCATCAATCAATCCTGTGATGCCAAGCGTATACCACCAAAAGTTTCTATCTGCCCAAGTAGAATCAAAACCGGCATCAGCGACAATATCAAATAAACCGGGATTATTGTTGTATGAATCTTGCCAAATAACTTCAGCAATATCATCAGCATCAGTATCATAAGTTCCACCATAAACATCAAATAACATTTGAGCCACGACAGCATAAATTCCAAGATCCCAACCAATTATTCCGTTAGGATAATTTTGTGTCACTCCTCGAACATCTCTGAGATATTCAGCAAAAGATGTTGCAGTTCCGCCATTACTTGATATTCGTAAGTCATATTTTGCTTTAGCGGCAACAGAATAGACTGTTGTTGGTGCTACTTGAGCCGAGTAAAGATCATTAAATAACAATAAAAACTTCATATCAGCACCAGATCTGTTTATTGATGGTCCTGTTGAAACTATTTGATCAGCAGCATCTTGTAACACTGTAAACAACGCAGGATCTCCTGTGCTAAGATATGTGTAATACACACCCATTACAGTAGCTCCATAAATATTTGTAGGACTTGCCCCTGTTGAATGACTAAAAGTAGCCGATGACCAATCCCAACCACCATCATCAGGATCATCTGGAACATCAGGGTTACCATTACCGGCGTTATCTTCTGTAATATCTGCTTGCATTTTACGCAGATATTCAGCACCTGCTAATTGAGCAGCATCTAAATTTACCGGATCCCCCGGGGCTAAAGAGAAATTCTTTGTGTTAATTTTACTTGTTATTGATTTTGTAAAGCTAGTCAAGTTGTTTATATTACCATCCCAATAATTAACAGGTGAAGCGTTTATTAAAACTGCTCCCGTTAGAAAAAACACAAATAATAAAGTTATTACTAAGTATTTTTCTACCTTCATTTCAAACTCCCTCAGAGTTTTTCTGTGTAACTAACCCAATTAGTTACGTGATTAATTTATTATTAAATTTTTAAGAAGACTAATTGTGTGATTTATTTCTAATTTTGTGAAATCTCCTTAATACCGTCCAAAGTATTATCAATATGCTATCTTATCACCTCCTATGTAACTTCATCAAAGATACTGATACTATTTTACATTATTTAATAATATATACTGCACACACTGCAAAAGTAAAACAATCATACTGTTGTGCGTTAATTATTAAATTACTCTTAGTCAAAATAATATACACCTAATACACCATAATTGTCAAGCGTTAATTTTAAAATGGGGCATACACGCAAAAAACTACTACATTAAAGTCAGCACATAAAGCACGATTAATCAGATGATTTTAACACCGATACTGTACATTATGTAATTTCGTAGCGTAATATAAATAGCTTAAATAGTTTTAGCGATTTGAGTTGAGCTATTAAAAGTCTTTGATCAAGACAGAAAAAAATTATATCTCTTGCTTCAAAAGCTCTCGTTTCCAAACGAAGCTTTTCTTTACAAACAGAATTTTCACTTGAATTTTAAGATGATTTTTATCAATAAGGGTTAATTTTGGTGATACTGTTCTCCCCTTTCGATGGGCATAGAACTTTCCATTTCGCCATGTACTCTTTCCGTCAAATTTATAATTCTTCAGTACTTCAAGTCCCAATAGCGGACGGTTTCTTAAATCTTTATTTTTATTCTTTTTATCTACCACTATAGTTTCGGTTGAGTCTGTTTTCTTTATCCATATAATTTTTCCACAATACATCTCACCGCATTTATATATTTCAATCTTTTCGACAACCTCACCCTTATCTTCAATAAGCCAAACCCCTATAATATCATCCTGTTTGGATTCAACAGCACTAATCAAGGGAAAAGTGAATAGCATGAATAATAGAATTAGAGTGACAGCACGTATGCTATATCTATAAGCTAACATTTTTACTTTTTACTACTTTTAATTCAATTTATTATTTTTTTAGATTCTCAAACCTGTCACTCACATATGCCGTGTGACAATTCAGACAACTTTGAGTCATATCATTATATATGCTGAGAGCTGTCTTAAAATCATTTGTATCTGCTGCTTTTGCTAATTTATTTGCTGAACCATGAAATTTTCTATCCATTTTAATAAAACCTTTTGGAAGAATTTTCATAATTTCTTTAATCTCTTTAGAATTAAATTTCTGTTTGAGATTAGTATCGCTTATTTCTAAGGCAGTCATGGAGGCATTTTCGCCATCTCCTTTGACTATATATTCAAGCAGCTCTCCCATCAATTTCGTAATAGTAGTCATTTCTTGTACTAATACTGATTGGACATTTTCAGGAAGTTTTAGCTGTTGCGGAATAACGCGGGTAGAATCCTGAATTTGATTTGTTTCAGCAGCTAATGAAAAACTTAATATTAGTATCAGAACAACTGTCAAAGTTAATTTTTTTTGTAACATTCAATTTTCCTTTTTGTAATTGATGTTTGAGTTATGCTCAATGTTGTTTTCTTTCATTTTTATTATACAGATACATTTCAATAAAGCTGAATTAAATTTCTACTTTTAAATAAAAAGATAAAACAGCATATTTGTATTTTCAACAAAGAAGCAAGATTTTTTCTTAAATCAATTTACTTTTCTTTAGCCGTAAAGCGTTTGAAATAACCGAAAGAGAACTAAAACTCATCGCTGCTGCTGCTATCATTGGGCTTAAGAGTAAACCAAAAAATGGGTATAGAACTCCTGCTGCAACCGGTACACCCAATGAATTATATATAAAGGCTAAAAAGAGATTCTGCTTAATATTTTTAATTGTTAAGCGGCTTAATTGGCGAGCCCGTAATATTCCTCTTATGTCGCCTTTGATGAGTGTAACACCGGCAGATTCCATGGCAACATCGGTACCTGTTCCCATTGCAATTCCGACTTCTGCTTGAGCTAATGCCGGAGCATCGTTGATACCATCACCTGCCATAGCAACAAAATAACCTTTGTCTTGAAAACGTTTTACTGCTTCGGCTTTTTGGTGCGGAAGCACTTCAGCAATCACTTCATCGATTTGTAATTGTTTTGCGACAACATCGGCAGTAGCTTTATTGTCTCCGGTAAGCATGACAACTTTAATATTGTCTTCATGAAGCAGTTTAATTGCCGCTTGAGATGTTTCTTTTATCGGGTCAGCGACACCAATGATTCCGGCGGCTTGGTTATCAACTGCCACATACATAACTGTCTGTCCTTCTTTTCGCAAAGAATCAGCTTTTGCATGGAGCATATTAATATCAATGTTTAGGCTTTCAAAAAGTGACTTATTTCCCAAGGAGATTAATTTATTATCTACTCTACCGACTACTCCCTTGCCTGTTATAGATTCAAAATCTTCGGCTTTTGATAACTGCAGATTATTTGTCACAGCACCTTTGACAATAGCATCTGCCAAAGGATGTTCACTTCCCTTTTCAAGACTTGCCGCATATCTCAAAACATCATCATTGTTCCAAGAATCTACCACCTGAACATTCATCAATGTCGGTTTACCGACTGTCAGTGTTCCGGTTTTATCAACAACCAGTAAATCAACTTTTCTCAAAGTTTCGATTGCCTCGGCATTTTTAAACAGGACACCAAGCGATGCTCCCCGTCCGGTCGCAACCATTATAGACATCGGTGTTGCCAGTCCTAAAGCACACGGGCAAGCAATAATAAGAACCGCCACAGCATTTATAAGTGCATGAGCCAATTTTGGATCAGGTCCGACTGTAGCCCAGACAATAAAAGCAATAACCGCCGAGGCAATAACCGCCGGAACAAAATAACCGGCAACTTGGTCAGCCAATTTTTGGATAGGTGCTTTACTTCTCTGAGCATCAGCAACCATCTGTACTATTTGAGAGAGTAAAGTATCAGAACCTATTTTTTCAGCTCTTATAATCAAAGAGCCGGTACTATTTACTGTAGCACCGATAACTTTTTCACCTTCTGTTTTCTCAACAGGTATAGGTTCACCGGTAATCATAGACTCATCAACAGAACTGTTCCCCTCAACAACGACACCATCAATCGGTACTTTTTCTCCCGGACGCACGCGAAGTTTATCACCAATTTTTATTTGCTCTATAGGGACATCCTCTTCTGTACCGTCATTATTTATTCTTTTGGCAGTTTTAGGAGCCAGACCAAGCAGAGCTTTGATAGCCGCCCCTGTTTGGCTTCGAGCTTTGAGTTCAAGTACCTGTCCTAAAAGAACTAAAGTTACAATAACTGCTGCCGCTTCAAAATAGACAGCAACTTTTCCGGCATCATCCCGGAAAGCATCAGGAAAAATATCAGGAAGCAATGCCGCTGTCAAACTATATATATATGCCACTCCCGTACCAAGCCCTATCAAAGTAAACATATTCAGGCTTTTATTAACAACAGACTGCCAGCCTCTTACAAAAAACGGCCAACCACCCCAAAGAACAACCGGCGTTGCCAGCAATAACTCTATCCAAGTTAATACAGTTGGAGTCGTAACTGATTGAAGCCAGTTATGAATTCCGGGGACAAGGTCACCCATTGCAATAAACAATAATGGGATTGATAATACTGTACTTACCCAAAACCTATTACTCATCATACGTAATTCGGTATTATCTTCTTCAACGGTAACAGTGCGTGATTCCAAAGCCATTCCGCAAAGAGGGCAGCTTCCCGGTGAATCCTGTATAATTTCCGGATGCATAGGACATGTATATTCTATTTTTTCAGATGCCAGAATTGGAGTTACAGATTCTAACGCCATTCCGCATTTTGGACATTCTCCGGGTTTGTCCTGCATAATTTCCGGATGCATTGGACAGGTATATTTACCTGTTTTACTGCTGTCTGATTCTTTTTTTATCTCAGCATGAGAAGAACTGCAGCAGACAGGCTGAGTATCAGGCGGCTTTACATATTTGTTCGGGTCGTTTTGGAATTTATCGTAACATGATTGACTGCAAAAATAATAATTGACATCATCGTAAACTGTGGAAAACTTTGATGACTCGTCAATATTCATATTACAAACCGGATCTTTTAATGGCATAACATGCTCCTTGTTTCACTAAATTTAAATAAAACTAAATCAAAATCTATATTTAAAATAATACCTTTTCATTCTTGCTAACACCGTGAACTAAACCGTCTTTTGTTTTCTTTCCATTTTTATCCCGAGGAACTCCATCTTTTAAATACCAAGGCAGTTTTAATTTTTTTGGAAAAACTAATATAAATTCATCTAAACAATTATCTTTCCAGCGAAACCTGCAATCTCCAAAATGGTTGTTCATAACATTGATAACTGAAATCATATCATAGTTATGATAATTATCACTATTGAGATCACTTAGTTTGCTGTAATAATACTTATCCAGTATCAAATCCGATTTTGTACCGCCTATTAAAATATTTGAAGATGTCTCTTTACTATAAATTACAATATGGTCAACAAATTCATTATTTTCAATCAACTTACCAAATAAGAGATGAAAGGATTCTACAAGTGCTTTTTTGTGAACAAATCCTTGTAGTTTCACATCAGAGATGTCTTTTTTAATATAAATATTTTTATGTTTTAATCCAAGCTCTGCTTCTGATAAAAAACTAAACAGGATTTCATTTATATTTTGTTTTTTTAATCGAAGTTTTTTTCTTTCAACAAGAGAAATCAAATCATTTCGTACCGTTTCTATTGAATTTGTTTCTGTTTTAATTACATCTAAATATGTTGCAATCGCAGGATGTTGTTTTTCAAACGGTTCAAGTGCGATGAGCATTCCATGTATTGATTTTATAGGTGTTTTCAATGACCTGATAATTGAACGTGATAAATTTCCAAATAATGCCATTTTTTCATACGACAGCAATAGTCGTTGGTCGTTTACTTTCTGTTCAAAAAGAAGCCCTGAGGTATAGCCTATTATGATAAAAAGAACAATTTCAATAATTTGATTTATTTGATATGCCGGATGCATCCCCCAACTTATAAAAATATGAGGTAAATATACCATTCCGCAAATAACAGAAATCATCAATCCACCATTTTTACCATATTTGTATGCCGCCCATATAACCGGTATATAATACAAACGCTGAAAAATATTATGGGCTAATTCGTGATGTGGTGAAAGAGAATAATGACCTATTGAAATGAATAGTATGCTCAGTGCAATACCAAGAAAGTTATAATTTATGTGTTTTTTCTGTGTTTTCATTTTATACCTTAAATGTATTAGACCGCCTTCAACAATGCCCTGTTTCTATTTCTTTGCTCAATTTGATCTCTTAAAATCACTCGGCTTCTATAAACCCTAGACTTAACAGTACCAAGTTTTAAATCAGTCACTTTTTTTATTTCGGAATAAGAAAATTCCTTTGTAAAAAACAATAATGATATAATTTTATACTTCGTGTCTAAATTATATATTGAATCAATAATTTCAGCTTTAGACATATTATTTTTAATCACCGTACTTTTACCAAAATTATATTCAGCAAAATTATCTTTTACTACTGACTTTTTTCTGCTTTGCGTACAAAATTGATTATATAATATTTTATATAGCCAAGCTCTGACATTTGTTCCTAAAGTAAATTTATCAATATTAGCATAAGCCTTATAAAATGTATCTTGTACCAAATCCTTGGCATCATCATTGTTTTTTGTCAATTTAAAGGCATATCTTATCAGGGCTTTGTAATATTGTGGAATTTTATTTTTCAAAGCTGTATATTCTGTATAATTATTCATAATAATCATCTTATTTTAGTAAAACCATTTTTTTGACTGAATAAAAATTATCTGCTGCTACGACATAGAAATAAACTCCTGATGAAACAACATTTCTTGAAAAGTTTTTTCCGTCCCATTCTATCCTGTAACTTCCTGCTTCTTTAATCCCATTTTCTAATATTGTAATTAACTCTCCTAAAGAGTTATAAATCTTTAGTGTTGTGTTTGCCCGTTTAGGTATGGTATATTCTATTACTGTTATTGCGTTAAATGGGTTTGGATAGTTTTGTTTCACTTGGAAATATTTTGGTATGCTCGCAATATCATTAGATGACAGAGTTACTTGTCCATTCAAAAAACCAGTTTCATTGGTTGTTCTGAAATGTGTCTTTTTATTAGCTTCTTTACTAAATCCAACCGTTGCCAAAAAAAGAGTTGCTGTTATAATAATTAAAAGTTTCATCGTAAACCTCACTTTCCTATGTTCACATTGATAACAAGCATATCTCATGCCATAAAGACTATTATTCATGTAACTCCCTAAGAATCAGTGTTTTATGGTGGCACAAAAAGGAGAAATTTCTAAATCAATTTAATATGAGTGTAGTATATTCTTCAACATTATAGAAAGTTGAAGAATATACTCTATAAAAAAGCGTCCTTTTACAAGGACGCTCAGGGTAAAAATATGAGGGAGGTATATAAAAAATTATTTATTATTCTGTCATAAATTGATACATATGATACCCGTCATCGCCATGGTTCATTTGCATCATTCCACCACTTTGATTCATCATGCCGCCTTCATACATAAACATCATATAGTCGGTGTTAGTCATCATAATAGAATCCGGTATAAATTCACAACTGTCATAATTGTTATTCCAGTTAAAAGTTCCCGGCATTTGAATTGAATCCATCCATATCATCATGTGATCATTCATCCCCATATTCATTTGTCCCATTCCTCCATAAAAATTAGAAGAGTCCATCCATTCATGCATTTCCGCACCACCTGAAAAGTGAAAATTATTCATAAATGAAGATGTATCCATTGGCTGGGAAAACTTTATTGACATTGATGTATTAGTTGAGATAGCAGTTGAACCTGCTGTTGGAAATACACTGACGATATAAGATGAGGTATTATCAGTTAAAATTTCATTGTTATTATCACTGCACCCAACAAATAAAAGAGTAATTATACTTATCGATAAAATGAGAAATGTCAGAGTTGCTTTTGATTTGTTCATTTTATATTCCTATTATTTTAAAAATTAAAGTAATCAATACCATATACTAATGTTGCACCTAAGTGTCCGGTTATACCTACAAGCACAGCATTTAGCAGGAGAAATAAACGGTAGAGCATAGTTCCGCCGGTTTTGTTTTGAGATAGTTGTCTATAACCAAAGTATGCCGTTATAAAAGTCACAACTGTAGTGCTAATCCCTAAAATTCTATGCCATTCAAAAGAAGAGACAAGAAAAGAGGGATACGAGGCATCTGACCCGGCTATTAATCCAAGAGTTGCCGCCGCAATAGCTGATAGTGCTGCAAAATATATCAAATATATTGAAAGAGTATCAAATATTTCAACTTTAAAAAACATAGATAAACCTGTAAAAAATAATGCTGTTAATACTAACGCTATCGGGAAATGGATTATTAACGGATGAAACTTGCCTATAAAAGTAAGCAGCGAACTACTTTCTCCATGACCGGTTTCATGGTCATGAGCAGGCTCTTCATCATGTCCGCCCCCTTCATCATGTCCGCCCCCTTCATTATCTCCATGATTAGTTTCATTCGTTACTTGTTGTGATTCATTGACTGATTGAGCAGCTTCCCCATGAGCATTCATACTATCATGGGGATGATCCTCGGTTACAGCTTGGGCTTTTTTATCTTTTTTTGATGGAAGATTTGCCAAGTACTTTTCAGGATTTGCTAAAAAATCTTTTTTACAACTGTTGCAGCAAAAGTATATAGTTTCACCTTTATACTCCAACGAAAATTTTTCTAATGCAAATTCATTGGTTGTCACCGGACAGTATTTATTAGTTACCTCAGCAATACTATTTGTTGGAATAAAACTCAGTATGCTCAAAGTAAGTAACATATACAACATTCTAATTCTAATTTTATTTTTCATCACTTACGACTCCTCAATTATTTCGGTCGAAATCTTTTTTAGTTTTCTTTCTTCAATAGTACAATACAACACCGGTACCAAAAATACTGTGATTAAAACTACTGTCATGCCGCCAAAAGAAGGAAGTGCCATCGGTACCATAATATCAGAACCTCGTCCGGTAGAAGTTAAAACCGGAATCAGAGCAAGAATTGTAGTAGCTGAAGTCATAAGAGCCGGTCTGATACGTCTTTGCCCTGCTTTAACAGTTGCGTTCCGCACTTCTATCACTGTCTGTGGTTTGACTTCTTCAAAAATTTGATCCAGATAAGTAGACATAATCACACCATTGTCACTGGCAATACCAAAAAGTGCCAGGAAGCCAACCCATACAGCTACTGAAAGATTAAAATTCCTTATCTGAAATAGTTCTCTCATATCTATTCCGAATAATGAAAAATCCATAAACCAACCTTGACCGTAAAGCCAAAGCATTATAAAACCTCCTGCCCATGCGACAAAAATACCTGAAAAGACTAAGAGTGTCACAGGAACTTTTTTAAACTGGAAGTAGAGAATTAAAAAGATGAAGACTAATGCTAAAGGCAGCACAACTTGAAGTTTCTTTTCAGATCTAATTTGATTTTCATAATTACCCGCAAAGACATAACTCACTCCGGCAGGTATTTTCAGTTCGCCGCTCTCTATTTTCTTCTTTAAATAGTTCTGGGCATCTTCAACAACATCCACTTCGGCAAAACCGGGTTTTTTATCAAAAATAACATATCCAAGTAAGAAAGTATCTTCAGATTTGATAACCATAGGTCCTCTGACAAATTTTATTTCAGCCAATTCAATTAATGGAATCTGAGCACCATTCATTGCCGGAATAAGAATTTTTTCGATATCTTCAATTGTATTTCGTAATTCGCGTTGATACCTTACTCGTACAGGATAACGTTCTCGACCTTCAACAGTAGTAGTTATTTTTTTACCACCAATAGCAACTTCAATAACATCCTGTACCTGTCTTATCTGAATACCGTATCTGGCTATTTTTTCTCTATCAATATCAATTTCTAAATACGGCTTCCCAACAATTCTATCTGCTATAACTGCCGATGGTTCTATTGAAGGTACTTCTTTGAGAAGTTTTTCGATTTCATAGCCGACTTTTTCTATTGTTTCAAGGTCGGGACCCTTAACTTTTACACCCATTGGAGCTCTCATACCGGATTGAAGCATCACAATACGAGCAGCAATAGGTTGTAGTTTAGGAGCTGAGGTAGTACCCAATAATTTGCCGGCTTTGACAATTTCTTTCCATATATCACTTGGTGAATTTATTTTATCCCGCCATTGGCGAAAAGGTCTGCCGTCATTATCAGGAATTAACTTACCAAATTCATCGTGGATAAATTTATTCTTAGTATCATCATACTTAAACTTTATCTTTTTGCCGACTTTATCAACAATATATTCTGACTTATAATTTATTATTGTTTCAAACATAGAAATTGGTGCAGGATCTAAGGGCGATTCCACTCTTCCAAGTTTTCCAACCGCCGATTCAATTTCCGGTATTGAGTTAAATGCTTTGTCCTGAGTTTGTAAAATAGACAAGGCTTCACCTATTGATGCATGAGGCATAGTGGTCGGCATATATAAATAAGAACCTTCATCCAAATCAGGCATAAATTCTTTACCAATCCCGGGGAAAGTATGACTTAATGATGAATATACAGCATTAGACTGCATCCATCCGGGGATAAATCCGAATATTCTATTAAAACCTAACCACATAGACATACCGATTACAATAATTACAACCGGAATTGATAAGAAGAACGTTTTATTGTCAAGACACCATCGTAACATAGGATCATACACCTTAATAAGAAGCTGGAATAGAAATAAAACTGAACCTAACAAAACCACTACGAAAATATAATTAAGGATTTCTCCAGCCTGTACACCTAAAGGTAACCAATGGTCAGAAAGAAAAGCAGCTACAACCAATACAATTAGATAATTGAAGTATACCGGTATTTTTACACTTATCTTTGATGGAATACGGTTTTTAAACTGCAAGTACGCAGCCAAAACAATAAGGGCAGATCGGAAGAGCACACGTCTGAACTCCAGTCACACTGATATATCTCGTATGCCGTCTTCTGCTTGAAAAAAAAAAACTAAAAAAATAACAAAAAAAACAAAAAATAATACAAAAAAAAAAAAGAAAAAAAATCACCACACTAACTATCGAATGCGTACTGTCCTATCAC
>CALCCW010000281.1:0-11687 GCA_937900185.1 uncultured candidate division Zixibacteria bacterium
GGAGGTGGAGAGAGGGTGATGATAAAGTGTGAGGAATGTGGGGGCGACTTGCGGTATAAATCTGGGGAGAGGGGGAGGGGGGGGGGGGAGGGGGGGTGGTGTGGGTTTTTTTTTTTAATGATACGGCGACCACCGAGATCTACACTCTTTCCCTACACGACGCTCTTCCGATCTGTTGATGATGTTTTAACTACCGGACGGTCTATTTTTGAAGTTATTGATTTAGTCAACAAATATGAAGCAGAGATTGTAGGTATCGGGTTAATGCTTGATCGTTCTAATGGTAAAAATACTTTTGACTATCCCTTTTATGCTTTAACTACTGTCGCGGCTGATAGTTGGGAGCCGGAGGATTGTCCGATGTGTGCTAAAGGGGAAGAATTAACTCAAAGAGGTAGTAGAAAATTTTAAGAGACTAATTCCATCTCTTTTTCGACAGTATTTTTTTCGAGAGGGAATTCAATTGAGATTGTGGTTCCTTCTCCGATTTTTGATTTTATTTGTAATGAACCTTGATGGCTTTCGATGATTCTTTTACATACTAACAATCCAAATCCGTGACCGGTTTTTTTGGTAGTAAATTTTTGAGAGAATGCTTTTTCAATATTTTCTTCACTCAAACCTTCTCCGGTATCTGTTATCGTAATTAGAAAAGAATTTTTGCCCTCGCATAAGTCTGTTTTGACAAGAATCTCTTTAGTCTCTGATAGTAGCATTGCATCGGCAGCATTATTAAACAAATTATACAATAGCTGCTGAATATGTAATGTATCAGCATTAAATTGAATATCTTGCTGACAAGGTTTGAAAGTTATATTTACACCTTGATACCTTTTTTGCGGTTTTAAATAATCAATAACTTCAGTGAGCATTTTATGAAAGAATATTGTTTCACTCTTAGTTGATATAGGACGTAAATCCATAAGATTGCTGGTAAATTTTTTAATTTTGTCAATATTGTCATTCATCGCATTTAAATGTTTATCTAATTTGTCATATTTTTTTTGTTTTATTTGGTATTCCAAAAGAGATAAACTGCCGGCTACTACTCCTAAAAAATTATTAAGTTCATGACCGATTTCAGCGGACATTTCACCTTTGGTAGCCATTTTTTCAAGCTGAATTGTATCATCTTGTAATTCTTTTAATTTATGATATGCTGATTGTGATTCTTCTAATAATTCGATATTTTCAAGAGAAAGTGCTAACTGTTGAGCAGTAATGGATAGAAATTTAAGATTTGATTCTTTTATTGTTTTTGAATCAGACGGGGCATTTATCATCAAAATTCCATAAATAGATGATGCTCTGCTGACACGAATCATTACCATGGGAAATTCTTTTGTATACCAATTAGGTACAACCAACTTTACTGCTTCTAATGAATTGTCTGTTTTTAATAATGGGTTGTCATCAGAAGAATGTATAATTGATGGTTGCGATAATTCAGTATAATCTATATCACCAACAATTTTGGTGATATATTCAACCGGTAAATTTTTTTCCGAAGCTTTTTCTCCATCTGTCGTAATCATTTTAAATTCAGTTCTACTGTTGTTCCAGTAAAGAAATGATCCGAAATCGGCTTTTGAATGAGAGACAGCAAATTTTAGAGACATTTGAATTTGAGAAATTTTATCTCCAACCGTAAATAGCATTTCATTCAGGTCATTTAAATGATCAAGTTGAAATTCTTCGGTATTATTTTGATTTTCTTTATTAACTTGAGCTGTTGCTTTTTCAACAGCATTACGAATTTCATGAAGTTCAAACGGTTTTAAAATATAATCAGAAGCACCTTGTTTGATAGCATCTTTGGCGGAATTGAGATTTGCGTAGCCGGTCATAAATACTATTGCAATATTCGGTTGTTTTTCTTTTGCTCTTTTGACCAGTTCAATACCGTTCATGTTTGGCATACGTATATCAGAAATCAAAATATCTATTTTATGTTTGTCAAATAGAGCAAGACATTCATAGCTGTCTATAGACGTGATGACATTATATCCTTCATCTTCTAAAGTGTCACTTACTAAAGAGAGTACAATCTCTTCATCATCAGCAACCATTATTGTAATATTTTTATTTTGTTCGGACATTTATGCTTTTGAAGTCTCATCTATGGATGCTAAAATATTATTTAATTCATCAAGGTCAAAAGGCTTTGTTAAAATACACCATGCTCCTTCTTCTTCAGCTTTTTCAGCTAATGAATCAGGAAGAGAATCAGTCATTATAAAAATTTGTTTATTTTTTTCTTCTCTGACTTCTTTAAATACTAAGTAACCGTTTTTGCGGGGCATATGAATATCGCAAAATATAATACTGTAATCTTGTAATAGTGCTTTATCAATACCTTCTTGACCATTTATGGCAAATTCTACTTCATGTCCGAGTTCGGTTAAATATTCATATAATAAACTTCTAATAATTTCGGAATCATCTATAATGAGTATTTTCATTTTCTTCCCCTTTAATATCCAACAGCTTTATTTACCGTGCTGATAAGTTCTTTAATGCTAAAAGGTTTAGAAAGAAAGGCGAAAGCACCGCTGTTGACTGTTTGACCGACACTATATAGACTTGAGTATCCTGAAATTACAATAACTTCAGATGTAGGATATGTTTCTTTGGTAAATTTTACAACTTCTTCCCCTTGAACCCGCTCCATTTTCATATCTGTAATGACTAGATCGAATTGTTTGAGAGTGAGTTGTTCAATTGCTTCATCTCCGTCAGTGGCAGTAGAAACTGAAAAATCTTCAGAGAGTACTTCAGTTAAGAATTCTCTGATGACTTCCTCATCATCTACAACTAATATAGTCTTTTTGTCCATCGTAAGTATCTACTCATAGTTTAATTATTATCGAAGTTGTTAATATATTCACTGTTAGAAGTATCGGAATCTTCTCTTGATTTCTGAAGTGGAATAATTATAGTAAAAATGGTGCCTTTACCGATCTCAGAATCAACTTTAATTTCTCCTCCATGCTCTTTGATAATACCATAGCTGACAGAAAGACCTAAGCCGGTGCCTTTTCCTACATCTTTTGTTGTAAAGAAAGGTTCAAAAATCTTTTTCAAGTTTTCAGATGCAATTCCACTGCCGTTGTCTATACATGAAATTTCAACAGCACCATCAAATTCCCCTAAAGGAGGGCTAAAGCGGGTACTGATTTCGATCTCAGAGTCGGTTTGAGAAGCGTGCATAGCATTTATGATTAAGTTTGTAAATACTTGCTGTAATTGACCGGCGTTTGCTTGAATATTAGGCAGATGTTCATCTAAATTTATTTTGAGAGTCATTTGTTTCATGTGTAATTGGTGTTCAACAAATGTACAGGTATCCTGAATTACAGAATTTATATCGACATCAGCAAACTCTGTATTTTTCGAAGAACGCGAGAATCTCAAAAGGTTCTGTACAATATTTTTACATCTGCGAGCCTGTTTTTCAATATCGGTGAGATATTTTGTGTAGCTTGTGAGATCTTTTTGAGTTGTAGAATCTATATCTCTTTTCTTGAGTTTTTCAAGAGTAAATTGTGCATATCCCAAAATACCACCTAGCGGGTTATTTAATTCATGTGCAACACCTGCGGCAAGTTGTCCAATGGCACCAAGTTTTTCAGACTGAATCAATTGAGCCTGAGCATCTTCTAGTTCAACGGTACGTTCAATAATTTTTTCTTCAAGTGTTTTATTGTAGTCTTCAATTTCAGAACGAGAGGATTTGAGTGAGCTTACCATTGTATTAAATGATTTTGCCAGTTTACCTATTTCGTCATTTCTTGAAACATTAATTTGCTGCTCTAAATTACCCCGACTGATTAAGGTTGTAGCATCTACCATCTTTTTGATAGGAGAAATAATAACTCGAACAAAAAATGTTAAAATAATAATTGAAAAAATAGATATAAGTAATGATAGGAAAAATGCTGTATTTCTTGCGTTTGCTATGGAGCTATTTACATGTTCCAATGAGAAGACAATTTTTACATTACCTATGATTTCGGCATTATCATTTGAACGAGTATCCAATCCACCTGTAAGTCCAAGATTCTCACGACTGAGTTTTTTTTCAGCATAAAATACAGGATATTGGACAACTAAAAATTCTTCTCCATGACTATCCAAAGCATAGTAATTATTGTTGTATTTATGATCCTGATTGTTTTCAAGCTCTTGAACTTTTGATTTAAATGTTATTAATGAATCGTTCCATTCACCAGTTTGTGCCAATATTTCATTTTCAGCATTGATGACTTCAGCATATTTGATATTTGAAAATGGGGTAAGAATATTCATGGCATCTTCAATATCATATTTTGAGCCAAACAATACACCTGATTCAACAGATCTGGAGAACATGCGAAGTATAGCTTCTCCGCTTGTTTCTAATTCACGATGGAACCCGTCTGATTGCTGTTTAGTCAGATACATACTAAATCCAAAAATGGTAACAATGAGAAGAATCGCTATAGGCAATACGAATTTCATTCGTAAGCTGGTTGGCTGTAATTTTGTAAGGAATGAGTATCTATTCATCGATACACCTCCTTGGCAACAGCTACTAACTCTTCAGGAATAGTAATATTTATTCGTTCAGCGGTTTTTTCATTATAGTGAAACCAGATAACATCTGCTGTGGTAACTTTTGTTGTAGCAGGAGATTTTCCTGATAAAATCTTATTTACAATATGACCTGCTTGACGACCGACCGCTTTATAGTCAAAGTCAAGAGCAAACAATGCCCCGGATTCAACGACATATTTTGAAAATCCCATAAAGGGGATTCGTTTTCGGAGAGTATTTATTAAAATATATCTTGTAGTTTTTTCCTTAAAAAGGTTCATGTCGGCAACAGACCAAATACCTTGCACTACTGAAGTGAGTGAGTCGAGTTTTTTTGGCAATTCTTTTTCGTTATTAACTTTTAGTGCTATAAGTTCCAAGTGTAGTTGTTTTGCAATAATTTTTGCTTGGGGAATTAAACTTTCAGTGTTTTGTGTATACAGCACGCCGATTTTTTTGAGATTAGGTATTATCTGTTTGAATTTTTCAAATTGAATATTAGTTGGGATATCAATAGATGCACCGGTAATGTTCTTCCCTGGGTTTGCCACTGTCTTAACGAAGCCGGAAAGAACAGGATATTTCACAGAGGAAAAAACTATAGGAATATCATCAAAGTTATCTTGAGCTAGTTTTGTAGCAGACGACCCAATAGTAATGATAAGTTTTGGATTGACAGTTTTAATAGAATCAATAATAGATAGATTTTGATCAGCATTGTTCTTAACCAAGAAATTTGTAAAAACTACTTCCGGATGTTCTCTGCTAATAACTTTTGAGGCACCTTTTATAGTTCGCCTTGTAGATGTTAACTCATCACCGGATAAAATTATAATATCATTATTGCCGGCATGAGTTAAATCAGCAATTCCTATAATAGTGAAAGTTATAAGAAGGATGGTTTTTACAAATTTATTCATAGGTGTTTATATCTATCCATTTTTGTTTGGTCTAAATATGTATACTCATTATTATGATATGTCTTTCTTGTGTAGAGAAATTCTATATCGTTTTATTTATCGGGCGTTTACGGGGAAACTTGACTGTCAAAAGTTATTTTGATTTCGTTATTTATATAATTTTATCTATTTTTATATCATTTTGTTTTTGTTTATCAAGCCATTGACTTAATTGTACATAATATAAAAAATCGCAAAAGAAGAGGTAAAGGAAAATTGAGGAAAGCCGATAACGAATGTAAGCATTAAATCAATTTTTCTAAAAAGATTATGAGAAATTAGCTTTGAATTATATAAATAATACAGAAATAAGAGATAATATAATGAATGTTGGAGGCTTCAAATTGAATAAACTTCTTATGAAGTTATCATTATACATAGTATTTTTACTGATGTTTTTTTTAACTTCACAAATAAAAGCCGGTGTCACCGGAAAGGTTTCAGGAATAGTTCTTGATTCTCAAGATGATGAACCTATTGTTGGGGCAACAGTTCGAGTGCTGGGTACAAATATCGCAACTCAGACTGATATGGATGGAGAATATTTTATTATAAATATTCCAAGTGGTAAATATGATGTTTCTGTAACATCTATAGGTTTTGAAACAGTAACAAAGATAGATGTACGGGTATTAGTAGATTTGACTACTCCTGTTGATTTTTCGGTAAATGAAAAGACTATTTATATTAGTAATAAAATTGAAGTGGTCGCTGAGAATCCTATTATTCAAAGAGATCTAACAGCTTCGAAAATTATTTTCACATCAGAACGTCTTCAGCAGCTTCCCAATATTATATCTGTTCAGTCAGTATTAACAAATTATCCCGGTGTTGTTATTGGACGGGATGAAGATTTACATGTTCGTGGCGGTCGTTCCGGACAAGTTTCGTTTTATTTTGACGGTTTTTCCGTTCAAGATCCATTTGTAGCGAATTCGGGTATTCGTATAATGCCAAATGCTTTGTCAGAATTATCATTAACATCCGGTGGGTATACCGCAGAATATGGTGAAGCTCTTTCCGGTGTGGTAAGTGCAGTGACTCGTGAGGGCGGTTCCAAATACAGAGGTTCTTTGAAAATGTATGAAGGAATGACTCGTGCATATAATGTTAAGACAGGCGAATGGGCAGCATTAAATAGAAATGGCAACAAATCAGCATCTGTGTTATTATCCGGTCCGATACCATATTTGAACAAACAATCGAATAATTTCTCATTTGCCGGTGAATATTTACATGACCCGTCATCACTACCTCATAATGGGGTTGCCTCATATACCGGGACAGCTAAATTCTCTTTACAGCCAATATCTAAAGTGAGATTGATTTCTAACTTAACATATTATAGTGCTGAGGGAGAAGTTTATAATCATCGTGATGTCAATGGAGTCTCCTATGATATGAATCTTGATGGTTTACCAAGTTTTAAAAAAGAAGCATATTTGATTGGGCTATCAGGGAATTATCATTTTAATGAAAAGATGATTATTACCACAAGATATAATCATTTTTACACGAACACAAAAACAGCACCTCAACGTTTATTTGATACGTATTGGAATGAATGGGATGGGTATTCTGAAGATGATAATGGTCTATATAATGGTACTATTCAAGACGATAACTATCTTGGTGCAAGAGATTATACAAATCCATCTGAATTAGTAGGATTTACATCAGGTAGCAACTATGACCCGACTTTTCGTGATAGAGAATCCGCTTATAATGCTCTTCATATGAGTGTTATAAATCAAATAGATAAGAATAATCAGATAAAAGCAGGTTTTGAATATAGAAAATATGATGTTAGCTGGGATTTTAAGCAGTTTTATAATAACCAGCCTTATGGTGAAAAATATAATTCTAAACCGGCATATTTCTCATTATTTTTGCAAGATAAATTAGAATATGATTTTTATATTATAAATTTAGGATTGCGTTATGATTATCGTAAAGATAATGTTTCATACAGCTATTTTAAATCAGACGGCGAATCAATTATAAAGCAGGCAAAAAGCATATCTAATATTTCTCCTCGTTTTGGAATCTCATTCCCGATATCTGATCGTTCAGTTATGCATTTTAACTATGGTGTATATTATCAAGTTCCGCGATTTACTTATTTGTATACGAACTTACAGGGTGATGTTACAACAGGATTCCCACTTTTGGGTAACCCTGATTTAAAGCCTGAACGGACGACATCGTATGAAATAGGTCTCAATCACTTGCTTTCTGACGACCTTCGGATTGATATAACAGTGTATGATAAAGATATACATGATCTCGTGACGACAAGAACTTTGGAAAGTACAGTCCCTTCATTACAAAATGTAACAACATTTACCAATGAAGATTATGGGTCGTCAAAGGGAATTGATGTTCAGATAGAAAAACTACCGGGCAATGGATTGATGTCTGCTTCGGTTTCTTATGGGTATATGATAGCAAATGGTAATGGTTCAACAGCGTATGATCCATATTATAGTTTTTTAACTTCAGTGACAGATACTATTGCTCCTGTTTCTGAATTTCCTCTTGATTTTGATCAAAGACATACCTTAACAGCGGTTTTAGATTTCAGAGTACCTGAAAATTATAAAGCTCAACTTTTTGGATTACAGATACCTACAAACTGGGGAATTGGTTTTGTAGGTAATTATGGTTCAGGATTACCATATACAATTACTGATGAAAAGAATAATCGAGTTGGAGGCAGAAATGAAGGACGTCTTCCATCTCATTATACTGTTGATATGAAGTTTATGAAAAATTTTGTAATTAGCCAAAGCAGATATAAGTTATCATTTTTTGTCGAGGTTGATAATCTATTTGATAAACGAAATGTAATAGATGTCTATACAAATACCGGAAGACCAGATGAAGATGGTAATCCTACAACTGCTTTGAATTCTTCTATGAGTCAAGCAGAAGTAGATTATTTTGACAGTCTTTATGATAAAGACCCAACCCATTATTCAAGACCCCGAACAATACGTACTGGGTTAGAATTTAATTTCTAAGCCGGGAGAAAAAAATGAGAAAGAAAAATTATACAGTTATTATTTTCAACATTATTTTCATGTTTTTGATTATCTCAGTAGTGAGTGCAAGACAATTGCAAAAACAAACTTTGCCCAAAGATGGAACAACACAAATATCATTGTCTCCTGGGTTTAATACTGTTGATCAGATAACACAGAATCATGGTAATATAGCAACAACGATTGATAACTATGGGTATGTTGGGGGTTATTCTCATCTCGGAAGACCATCGGGAGAGTGGCCGAGAAATTCCGGTCATAGCTATTTAGCAGAAATAAGATATTGGATGGGTGCGACAATGCCAAATGGTGATACTGCTGTTGCGAACTCATATGATGATTTTCAAGCGATGGAAATGCCTAACAATGGTGTCGATGAATATAAAATATATCTTTCAACCGATACAACAAGATATTACAACTACGACAATACTGATACTGTTGGTTTAGGCGAAAGCCGTCCGGCGTATGGCTGGAGAGTGTGGAATGAAAATCTTGCGACTTGGGATTATAACCAAAAATTTAATACTTTAGCGGCAGGTTTTACAGAAGGCGGACCAACATCGGAACAAGATTCTTATTATCGTTTTAATGATGCGGCATCGGGAACATCACTGATGGGACTTGAGTTAACTCAATCTGCTTATCAGTGGAATTTCTGTTATAATGAAGATTTTATGTTTGTCGTATTAGATATTACAAATACCTCAGCAAACGATTATACTGATTTTGCCTTTGGACTCTATGTCGATTTAGATGTAGGGGGAGAAGACGGAACCGGTGAAAATGGTCGTCTTAATGATGCTGTTGTGTATGATACCGCCAACGGATGGGCGTATAATTATGATGCTGTCGGATATGACCCCGGTTGGGATGCCAAAACCGGTATTATGGGAACTAAACTTTTAGAAACCCCAAATAATGTCGGGATGACAGCTTTTCGTACAGACGATTGGGCAGTGCTGCCAAATGATGATCCCGGTAAATTTGCGATGATTAACTCATCGCAATACGATACACCGCTTGCACCAACTGACCAGTTTTATATTCAAGCTGTGCGGGGAATAACTCTTGCCGCAGGTCAAACTGTTCGTGTTGTCTATGCATTAATCGGTGCTGAAGATTCATTAGATTTCGTACAAAATGCTGAAGCCGTACAAACATTATATGATGGATTTTATGTCGGACCGGCTCCGCCGCAGATTCCTACTTTGAGTGTTCGAGCAGGTGATGAAAAAGTTTATCTTGAATGGAATGATGCCGCTGAAAGTTCTGTTGATCCACTTTCGGGTTCTACTGACTTTGCCGGATATAAACTGTATCGTTCAATAGATCTTGGAAAAACCTGGGGGGCAGTTGATGAAAGTAATACAAATAATTGCCTACAACTTGATTATGAAACTGTTTCAAACTATTCGGTGAGTAGTCCGGGGGATCCGATACCTCATTCATATATTGATACAAATCTTTATAATGAAGTTGAATATTGGTATTGTTTAGCTGCCTATGATCAGGGAGATTCATTAACCAATGGAGACCCTTTACAAAATGGTTTTGGTGTTGCCGGTTCGGCTCTGAATGTTGTAAGAGTAACTCCGCGAAGTGACCCCGCAGGATATTTTGAAGCTGCTTCGACAACCGAACATCAATACAATGGGTCAGAAACACCATCTGACGGAGAAGTTTTCCCAATTGTTTTTGACTGGAATGCAATGATAGATGGTGACTATAAAGTTATTTTTGAAGATACTCCGGAAGCAACCCATTGGTCTTTAATCAATACAACTACATCAGATACTGTCTTAACACAACAAACTCTTATGAATAGTGAAGACCCCGGAATGTTCGATGTTGTGAATGGTATTCGGGTTGTTGTGAATGACGGTGATGTTGCACCAACCTCTTATGGTCAAACGGTTGGTGATACTAACTTGGTCATGGAGACGTTCTATGGAGTAGGGATGAATAATTTTTTCAGTTCAGATATGACATTTGGTCATGAGCATTTCCGTTCGACGTATGAACTTCGCTATACCGGTGATTCAACCTTAGCTGCCTGGATATTTGACGGCTATTATGGTTCAGATTATCCGTACTGGGTTCCATTTGAAATATGGAACACATCAACAAATCAACGGGTTTCCTTGGCAGTATATGATTTTAACAACGATGATATTTGGGAGCCGTACGATTTATTACAGATTGTAAACTATCCTTATGATTCGACTCAATCAGTTGCCGCAGCATCGTTCCCGTATTATTACAGTTGGCTTATCGGTTTTGATGATGCCGTGTATAATCCGCAAGTAGGGGATGTGTATACTATTGAAGGGGCTTCATTGAATAGTCCTCAGGATGAATTCCTGTTTAAAATTAGCAATGGTATCAATAGCCAAACTGCCGGTGAAGAATTGAAAAATATAAAAGTGGTACCTAATCCGTATTTTGTATCGTATGAATCAATCGTGGAGCAGGTTCATGATATGAACACAGCCTTGCATTTTATAAATTTACCGGATGAATGTACAATAAGAATTTATAATCTTGCCGGAGATTTAGTTAAAACAATCGAGCATGATAAAGTTGGAGGAGATGCTGTTTGGAATTTACTTTCAGTAAACAACCAACTGGTTGCCTCGGGTGTATATTTTTATCATGTTGAGTCGCCCTATGGTGAATTTCTTGGACGATTTGCGGTCGTGAAGTAGAGGAGTGAAAAAAATGAAAAAAATATCTCTTGTGTTGTTTATGTATCTCTTCATCTTTTGTTCTGTTTCTGCTGAATTTAGCAAAGTCGGTTCAAGCGGTGCTCAATTTTTGAAAATAGGAGTCGGTTCCAAATATCAAGGTTCAGGGGAAGCATCTGTTGCTTTTGTAGATGATGCCTATGCGATGTATTGGAATCCTGCCAGATCGGAAGAGCACACGTCTGAACTCCAGTCACACTGATATATCTCGTATGCCGTCTTCTGCTTGAAAAAAAAAAATATATCTATCTTCTTTTTTTTTTTTCTTCTATTTCTTTTCTCTTTTTTCATTTCATCCATAGCCATACCATCCTATCACTACATCACACAAACCACCCATATACGTGTATACGCTCCTATAA
>CALCCW010000282.1:0-13126 GCA_937900185.1 uncultured candidate division Zixibacteria bacterium
TCTGTATTGTTTTTTTTTTTAATGATACGGCGACCACCGAGATCTACACTCTTTCCCTACACGACGCTCTTCCGATCTAACTCAACGTGAGATGGACTTATTGGCTGATGCTATTGTCGGTAATGCTGATATTGCTTCAGGAACCCAAAGAGCTGATTTCGGGTATATAGGTGATGTAGGTTCATTTCCGCCAAACCTTGATGCATTAGTTACAAATCCGGGAGCATATACTACTTGGGACGGACCTTATATATCAACAGAGTTTACACAAGATACAGATGGATATAAAACCGATGAATGGGGAACGGCGTATTCTTATAGCGGCGGTCTCACAATCAGTTCTAACGGAAGCGGCAGCACAATCACCAAAAAAATAGCCGATGCAGTGTCAGACTATACCTTAAACATGTTTAGCGGGACAATTTTAGATGCATCCAATACTGTCCCGAGTACTACATATCTTGATTCTGTTAATATTAATATTACAGTTCCTAATGGCTCAGGAGGAACGGTTACAAAATCCTATGTACCCGACTCAAGCGGTTTGTTCATATTAGATTCGTTGCCGGTTGGTAATCATCCTCTGCGAATTATTTTTACACCCAATGTTGACACCCTTTACTCTGTTTTAACTATTCTTCCACGGCATAAAACATCACGCACATATAAATTTGCAGCGTCATATTTCACACTTGCAAGCGGAAGTGGCAGCGGTGGAGGTAGTGAACCGCCTGACTTAGTCGGTCATTGGAAATTAGATGAGACCAATGGTATAATTGCCTCAGACAATAGTGTCTATTCTAACGATGGTACTCTCATAGACATGGATTCTACTACCGACTGGATTACAGGCAAAATAAGTAATGCCTTAGATTTTGATGGAACTAACGATTATGTAAGCATACCGTATATACCGGAGCTTAATGGTACGACTCAATTAACCTATACAGCTTGGGTATACCCACGTACTTGGTCAGGAAGTATAAGGCAAATTATGGCAAAGTCTGTTCACGGAGGTGGATCCGGTCGAGCTCAGATGGGAATTTTCTCAGAAAGCAACCTGCTTAAAGGAAGAGCAGAAACAATTGCCGGTAGATATGAAGTCACAACACCCCTTCCTGTTTTAAATACATGGAATATGGTAGCTCTCGTGTTTGACAGTGTCAGCCTTACTCTCTATGTCAATGATACAATTGTAGGAGTTACCCCTCTACCTAATACATCGCTTGTACAAAATTCTGATAATTTAAATATCAGTAAAAGAGTAGGAACTAATCAGTATTTCTTTAATGGTAAAATCGATGATGTTCGTGTTTATAATCGGGCATTATCAACTGCTGAAATAAATTATTTATTTAATTTGAGTAATTAACTAATGATTAAAAAAATAAGAAATAACAAAGGTGTTACCTTAATCGAAGTTGTCATGGCGGTTGTCATCGCAGGCATATTGGCAGCGGCTGCCATGCGTTCTGCGACGACAATAACTGAAACAGCAAGAACCGAACTGACAAAAACCGAAATGAATGATATTGCATATGCAATAGTTGGAAATGATAACTTACAAAACAATCATATACGAAACGATTTTGGCTATGTCGGTGATATTGGTGCTATGCCTCCTGATTTATCCGCTCTTATGACAAACCCGGGTGGATATACAACATGGAAAGGTCCATATATCAATAATAGATTTGCCCAAACATCTTCTGATTATACTCAAGATGCCTGGGGTATCTCTTATACTTTTTCAGGAGTAGATATAACTTCTTCCGGTTCAGGTTCATCTATTGTCCATAAAATAGGTGAAGCTACAACAAATTTTCTTATAAATAAAGTGAGCGGTAATATTTATGATTCCGATGGTACTCCCCCCGGTTCTATCTATAAAGATTCTATTTCTGTACTATTAACCTATCCGAATGGAGCAGGTGGAACAATAACAAAAGGTATTTCCCCTGACTTTGGCGGATATTTTTCATTTGATTCAATCCCTATCGGCAATCAGGATATCTATGTAATATATTCACCAAGTAATGACACCCTAAAACGGTTTGTCTCTGTAACTCCAAAATCAGTTTTGTATGATGAATATCTTCTTTCAGATAACTACTGGTTTGGAACTGTCGGTCCATAAGTGAGAAAAAGTATGCGGAAAAATCAAAAAGGATTTACACTTATAGAATTAGTCTTAATAATTCTGCTTATCGGCGTCATTTCTTCATTAGCAGTTCGGAAAATGTCGACATCTGTTAATACTGCCCAGTATGAACAGACCAAAAAAGAACTCGACCAGCTTGCGTATGCCATAGTCGGTAATCCTCATGTTTACACTCATGGTTCACGAACAGATTTTGGCTATGTCGGTGATGTTGGTGCTTTACCGCCAAACTTAAATGCTCTCTATCAAAACCCGGGTGGATACACAAGCTGGGACGGACCATATATCACAAACGGAACCGCTGACAATGATTTCAAAAAAGATGCCTGGAATGTTGATTATATACTAAGCTCTACCTCTATCCGTTCTACCGGTTCAGGAAGCAATATCGATAAAGATTTTACACCATCGACAGCGGCAATTCTTTCAAACAGCTTGTACGGATATATTATCGACGCATCGGGACAAGCTCCGGGGACTGTATATAAAGACTCACTTATTGTTGAGATGCGATACCCAAACGGCTCCGGTGGGTACAGTACTATATCTGTTGTACCTGATAATAGCGGAAATTTTTCATTTTATTCTCTACCAATAGGAGTACATACTTTATCGGTTATTTATATTCCCGATTCCGATACTGTCACCTATTCGGTAGCAGTTGACCCAGAATCAGAAAACAAGCTTGCAGTTTCATTCCCCGCCGATTTGTTTTAGATACAACGTGCAAGGCAGACGTCCTCGTCTGCCTTCATAACATTCCCCACTTTCCCTACAACATCATCCTAAAAAACTAACTCCTCTTCATTAATAAAATCATCACCCAAGAGGAAAATCATGACCATATCAAAACAAACCAAAACCAACCGAACAAGGCAAAGAAAAAAATAAACGCTATTTCAAAAAACGAACCCATTTTGCTGTAACTTAAACACATTTATGCTATTACAGCAAAAAAGTTAAAAACACCGGATTACAGTTTTCACTGAAATGATATTAAAAACAGAGATAACTTTTGTAGGTCAGGTCTTTCCGAGACCTGACAATTGGCAATACCGCTAAAGAGTTCCGCCCTACTATAATTTATATATAAACTTCCCGATGCGTCGTCAGGAACCCTTTCCTGACGATTAAACAGCCAATCTATTTCATTGGACAGTAAAACTTCTACTCTTCTCTCACAATCAAATTGATACCGCGTTTTTTGAGTTGCGATAAAAATACAGGCGGGTTCACGACTATCTCTTGCGGTTTACACCCTCGCTGTTTTATATGTCCTGCAGCTGCCATCCATGCAATAATAGCAGCCGGAAATGCGGTCGTACGCATCATGGCAGTTAAGCTCTCTTTGCTTACCTGACGGTCAAGAATTTCATATATAATTTTTTTGGAAGCTTTGTCTTTAGTTCCTTCAATAGTAACCCGAACCAAAACCATATCGAGATCATTGTATGAAAGATTTTTATCGAGAACAGTCTTTAACAGCATCCGCGGTTCTACCTGCAGCTCTCCGACCTGTATCGGCTGACGAGAAGCAAGCCCGATTTCAAGCATCGGTTTAAACATTTCACAATGCCCCGGATAACGGATTGTTTTATAATCTAAAAAAGGCACTTTATTTTCATAGCTGTCAGGAAGTGTCGAAGTTCCGCCGGATGTGTAAAATGCTTCTAAATCGCCGATCCCGTCAAAAGACAGGTTTTCAATTGCTGTCATTGGATTGACAATCTTTTTTTGACCGTTTTGTAAAATAACACAAGGTTCCCAATATTCGTTTATAAGACCTTCAGCAGAAAACACCATTTGGTAATTTAAGGGAGGACGCGGCGACTGTGGTAATCCACCAACTCGGATCTTGACCGACTCAACATTGTCGAGTTTAGAGATGCCATCTGCCGTTAAAACAGAAACCATCCCAGGAGCCAATCCGCAATCGGGAACAATAATAACTCCGGCATCTTGTGCTTCTGAATCCATTTCAAGCTGGCTGTTGACAACATCATTATTTCCGCCTAAATCGACCAAATGACATTTTGCCCGAATAGCTGCTTTTGTAATAACCGGATTATATTTATATGTTACACATGAAATACATGCATCAAAATCTTGTAATACAGCAAAAACAGCTTCTTCTGATGAGGCATCAAGCTGTCCTGCAATAGTATTGTCATTGCCGTATTGAGAAGCAATTTCAGAGGCTAAGCTATTATCAATATCAAAAATACCGCTAACTTCAACGCCTTCGGCAGAAGCTATATCATATAAAGCTGCTCTGCCCATGAGTCCTGCTCCAATAACCGCTATTTTCATAGTAATATTTCCTATTTTAAAGTTAAATAAACATACGAATTTTATGATAAATTACTAATATAATTTTAAATATATAATTGGAGATTATTAGTTAATCGCCGATAACATAACAAAGGATAAACTCTGAAAAACAGGTACCTTATGACAACAATACATAAAGAATTAACAGAAAAAGAACTCAAAGAGTTTGAAATTTATCAATCTTTAAAGCCATATATTGGACATTGTCTTATTCTCAACCACGAATTAAACAACCCTTTGACCGGTATTATTGGGTATAGTGAATTTTTAATTGATGATGATTCTGTTCCTGAAAATTTACGTTCTTCCCTTAAACAGATTTTAAAATCGGCTGAAAGAATGCAAAAATTAATTGAATCTCTCTGTATTGAAAAAATTGAGTTAGAAGAGAAGATAGATTTATCGTCAATAATAGATTCATACCAAGATATTGCCAAAGATTTAGATTAACTGATTCAATTTTCTGAGCAGCCATTCTATTGAAAGAGCTGTAATAAATAAAATCAAAAGCAGAAGTTTATCCCAAAGATTTACTTCTGTTTTTTTTATGACTTTTATCGGTTTCAAATCTATTGACTGCACAAGCTTATCAAAATCAGAAAATTTGTAATAATCCCCTCCTGATATTGACGCTATCACCTCAAGATTAGACCGGTCGCCATCGGTATTGAACTCTTCTAAAGAAAATTCAGTTACTTCAATCTGTCCCGTTACTTCTTTTAATAGTTTATCATCTTTTGAAAATGATGCCTGATAAGTATATCTTCCCGGTTTCAGATTTTTGAACTCCGCTCTATATTTTCCATCATCGATAAATAGTAAATCTGCCTGATAGTTATTGTCCTCAACACCGTTCAGTACAATAGTTCCTGATACATCAGGAATAGGTCGATAGCCAATATCATACGCAAAGCCGTCAAAGCGAACCGGTTCACCTCTGGAGTAAATATTTTTTTGCGGAAAAATACGAATTGGTTCTAAATTATCATCTACTGTTAACCAATTTGCAGAACCCTCGATGATTCTCTTGTAAGCATAATCTGAATCGCCTAATCCGATATTTATAAATCCAAAGTTCCAAAACGGTTGAGCAGAGAAAGCGAGTATTTTCCCCGGTCCTTTCCTTGTAAAACCTATAATTGGAATTTGAGAATCGTCTGAATTTTTCACACCGGAGGCATACGCTAAAACTGTTGCTTGCGGGGAAATATTATCACAATTTACAAGAAGTTCAAATGGTGGTAATTCTGCCCATGCTCGTCTTATTGATGATTGGTTATCAGCAATACGTATAGTGGGATGATAAAGATTTCCTTCAGATGGTTCAGCATGAAAAGATTTATACACAACCGATGATTTTTTTGATTGAGAAAACGGCAGCAAAGAGTTAAACCAAGGTGAAATTTGTGATGCGGCATAGTTTGCTCCAAGTAACACCCAAAGTGAACCGCCTTTATCACGTAAATACGAATTGAAGAGTTCTTTTTTGCTCTCTAAAAGTAACGGGGAAACATCGTGAATGATAATCAAATCATATCTATTCAGTTCCGCTTGTTTTGATGGTATTTTTCCCGCTAAATTTCCTGATTTTTTCCCCAGCAGACGAAGTTCTATATCATATTTATCTGATTTTTGTAAATATTTCTTGAGAAAACTTAATTCATAGTCAGGTTTTTCTGATAACATAAGAATAGAAAGTTTGCTTTTTAATACTTTAACAGAAAACGATCTGCTGTTATTACTTTTGTTTTCTTCGGTTTCAGAAGCACCAACTTTGAGAGTCAAAATTTTCTGTCCTGGTTCATGCGGTCTGTATTTGAGAGAGATTTCTCCAAAACCTTCCGGTTGGTTAATAACATAAGTTGATTGGGATACAACTCTCGATGAATCAAATAATTGTATTGGAATTGTTGTATTCTCAGCATTTTTCCATTGTAATTTAAGGTTTATTTCTGTAGTGCGGTCAGCAAATAAAACCGGATTATATTCGATATCATCAACAGAGATATCAAATTGTTTCCCAGTCATAGAAATATCTACTGTCAGTGTTTTGGTTTTTAGAAGAGATGAAATATCTGATATTTTTCTTCCGGCATTACTGTTTCCGTCGGAAAACAGAATTTGGTAATCAAATTTATTTTCTGTATGTTGATTTTCTGTGAACATAACCGCATCGGCAAGTGCAGTAGCCTCGGTTTGAATTTCACTTTTATTTTCTGAGATATTTTCACCAAAAAAATATGTGGTAATATCTGCTTTGTCAGTAATAAATTCAAATTCTCTGCTTGAAAGTAATGAGTCCCGTCGAGTTTTACGTGATAATGCATTTTCTATCTTTTCAATACTTTTTGATTCATCCAGTAATACAGCAACATGAGGTTTTCGGGTGAAGGTTCGTTCATATGATAAAACCGGTTCAAACAAGGCACAGAATAAAGCAAGAACCGCTATAACACGCAATGAGATAAAAATTATTTGTAAATATCTCGGTATCGGCGGATTAGTTTTTATATATACATAAAATGAAAGAACTATAAGAAATATACACGCCAAGACGTTGAGTATAATCGTATCGGATAAGAATTCTATTGTTATATTGTGAAGTCCAAACATATCTAACTCTTATACGGTAGAATGATATTTTCGATTATATTGATATATAAAAAAAATATGTTTCTCACTTATGAAGCTCGTGCGGTAGTGAATTTCACCATATCTTCAAGCCGTTTATAGTAGATATTATGCTGGCAGGAAGAAATAGAATCGAGACCTTCTTGGGCTAAAGAATTAGCTTTTTGGTAGGCATAATCAATACCGCCGGTTTCTACGACAAAGTCATATACTTTTTTAAATGAGTTTTTATCTTTTGATTTAAGCATCTTAACAATTTCATTACGGCTTGCTGTATTTGATTTTTGCAAACTATAAATAAGAGGAAGGGTCATCTGTCCGGTTAAAACATCAATCCCCGGTTCTTTTCCGGTTGTTTCGGCATTTCCCACATAATCAAGAAGATCATCTGCGATTTGAAAAGCTATACCGATTTTCTCACCAAAGTTAGCAAAACGGGTTCTGTCTTTTTCTCCACGATTATTTAAAATTGGTCCTGCTTCACAAGAAACTGCAAACAGCGAGGCTGTTTTATCTGAAATAATAGTTAAATACTCATCTTCGGATAAATCATAGTTGGCAGTTTCCTCAATTTGACGTAATTCACCAATTGCAACTCTTTCGGTAGCTTTAGAAATTGACCGCATAAGTTCAATAGAATTTGCCTCAACCATCATACTAAATGCTTTTGCAAACAGATAATCACCCATAAGGACTGAAATAAGGTTTGTCCACTGCGAATTCACTGTTTCCTGACCTCGACGCATATCGGACTCATCGACGACATCATCATGAAGCAAAGTAGCGGTGTGAATAAGTTCAATTGAAAGAGAGGCATCAACAGAAAAATCAGTAAAATTATCACCCGCCCGAGAAGATAAAAAGAGAAAGACAGGGCGGATTCTTTTTCCGCGTGATTTAAGTAAATGCTTGGCGATAGAGGAAATAAGAGGCGAATCACCTTGAAGATGGTCGTGAAGTTTTTGTGTAAATAAATCCAAATCTCCCTGAATAGGAGAGGTGTATTCAGTCATTTTATCTAAATCAAGCATAATTTCTCTACATTCCTTATCTGAAGAGAGAACATAAAACTATTCGGCGAAAATGTCAAGCAGACGGCAGGAAAGTTACTCTGTTGAAGCATTTGCTGCTTCACCATAAAACAGCTTGAGCAACGCATTTTTATACTCGGAGTCTTTAAAATATGTCCTTGAATTATGCCCGCCTGACAGTTTGACAAACTGTTTTGGTTCAGGAGCTGCTTCAAACAATTTCTCCCCCATTGTGTAAGGAATCAATTCGTCATCAGGAGAATGTGTAATCAATTTTGGAATATGCAGCTTTGCAATTTTTTCTTGTGAGTTAAATGAGTACCGAATAAGTGATTTAATAGGGAACATTGGAAACAGTTTTTGTCCTAATTCGCCGACCGTTGTAAATGAAGATTCGACAATCAACCCGCCGGACTTTACTCTTCCTGCCAGTTCAATTGCCACTGCCCCGCCCAAAGAACGACCAAAGATTATGATATTTTGCGATTGATATTTTTTTGTCTGTACAAGCCAGTTAAAACAGGTTTCGGCATCATCGTAGACTCCATCTTCTGTCGGCTCACCGGTAGATTTTCCATAACCCCTATAATCAAACATGAAAACAGCAACTCCTAACTCATGTAAATATTGTGCTGTTTCAAGACGATGCGAAATATTACCGGCATTACCATGACAAAACAAAACTGCTTTTAACTTGCTGGAATCTTTGGGCGGAAAATACCAGCCATGCAAAACAGTACTGTCATCTATATTAATTTGAACATTTTCAAAAGTCAGCCCTAATTGGTCGGGTAAAACCGAAAAATCATCTGTCGGATAAAAAACCATTTTATCTTGGTTGAAATAGATATAGAACATTAAGGCAAGATATACACCAACTAATCCAATCGGAATCCATAAGAGCATTTTGAGAGCTTTCATTTTGATATTCTTTAAAAATTATTTAACAGATAATAAGTATTATCGTCAACAAATATAATTAGAGATGATGTATTATTAATATTTCGGTACAAATTATTAATTATCCTATACCTATAGGACATTGCCTTGACGGTACAAATAATAGGTTCGGGCATGCCCGAACCCTACAAAAAGCAAATTTATATAAATTCATTCTTTTTTAGCCATTCAATAGAACTATGCATGCTTTCAAGATTTACTTCGAGAGCCAAGTCTGCTTTCGGTGAATGTTGTTTCAATGCGTGGCATACATCGATAATTGGCATTGTACCTGTATTCAGTCCAAGATGTTCATCTGTAGAACCATGATTATTATGCATGTGTACATACCGAATTTTATCTCCTAAATGTTCTACCCAAGTGACAACATCTTCATTTGAATGGCAATAAGCATGACCAATATCAAGACAAACCTTAACACGAGAATCATCAATTTGTTCAATCAGTTCAGAAACAAACTCAGGAGTTTTTTCAAAAAGGTTTTCTAAATAAAACGTTATATCATTTGGTTTATCTTTTAAAAACTGTTTCCATAATTCGCAGCATCTTTTTATCCAATTTTTCGCAGGACTTGTATCAGGTACATACCCAACATGCAAAATGATATTGTGAATATTCAATTTAGAAGCAGAAGAAAATGCCAATTCAAACCGATTTAGTGCAACATCTCTTACCATAGAGTCAAAACTTCCGGGGCATAAATCTCCAAAAGGTCCATGAAGATAACGAACCGGTATCTTTTTTATATAATCTGCGTGCTGTTCAAATGCATCAGGGTTTACATTCAGATACTCAGGGTCATAGAAAGATTGGACTTCTATACCTAAACCATACTTATGACATAATTCTCTTATCACTTGCAGTTTACAGTCGTCACAAAGTATCAGCTGTTTCAAGATAAACTCCAAAAATCTTATCAGACAGGACAATGCAATACCCTGTACAATAAAAATAATTACGCTATTCCCATTCAATCGTTGCGGGTGGTTTTGATGAGATGTCATAGGTCACTCTGTTCACACCCCGAACATTACGAATTATACGATTGGAAATATGTGCTAAAATATCATTGTCAATTCGAGACCAGTCAGCCGTCATACCGTCAACCGATGTTACCGCTCTTAAAGCGACAACATTTTCATAGGTTCTTTCATCGCCCATGACACCAACAGCGTTAATCGGCAGAAGCACCGCAAACGCCTGCCATATATCATTGTAAATATTGTAATTGTGTAATTCCTCTATGAAAACAGCATCAACTTCCCGAAGCAAATCGCATCGTTCTTTAGTAATATCACCCAAGATACGAACTGCCAACCCGGGACCGGGGAAGGGATGTCTTCCAATAAATTCTTCTGATAACCCAAGTGACTTTCCGAGTACTCGAACTTCATCTTTGAACAATTCCCGAAGCGGTTCAACCAGTTTGAGTTTCATTGTATCTTTAAGACCACCAACATTATGATGAGATTTTATTGTAGCTGACGGACCTTTAAAAGAGACCGATTCGATAACATCGGGATATAAAGTACCTTGTGCCAAAAAATCAATACTTCCAATTTCATCTGCTGATTTTTCAAAAATATCTATAAATGTTGTACCGATGATTTTTCGTTTTTTTTCAGGGTCAGAAACTCCTGCAAGTCTGTCTAAAAAGAGATCGGATGCATCGACAGGATGTAAATTAATCTTGAGTTTTGTCAGCATTTCAATAACTGACTCGTATTCATTTTTACGAAGCAGCCCATTATTCACAAAAACAGCATACAGGTTTTTATCGATAGCTTTATCCAAAAGTACGGCTGCAACAGTAGAATCAACCCCACCGGAAATACCTAAGATTACTTTTTTATCACCGACTTGATTTTTGATTTGGTCGATAGAACTTTCAATAAATGATTCGGTTGTCCAGTCACCTTTGAGTTTGCAAATTTCAAAGATGAAATTTTGTAAGATATTTTTTCCTTCTTCGGTATGATGTACTTCGGCATGAAACTGAATACCGTACATTTTATTTTTTTTATTTTCAATAGCGGCAACCTCAAGAGAATCGGTTGAACCGCTAATTTCAAATCCTTTAGGCAGGGATTTAATAGAGTCGCCATGCGACATCCACACTTGAGATGATTTAGGAATCCCGTCAAAAAGAGCAGAATTATTTTTAACAGAAAATTTTGCTCTGCCGTATTCTCTTGTTTCAGAACGTTCTAATTTTGCTCCAAAAATATCTGCCATAAGCTGCATACCATAGCAAACACCTAAGATTGGAACATCTGTTTGAAAAAAAGAACTATCAAGACGGGGAGCATCATCATCTTTTATAGAAGACGGACCGCCGGAAAGTATATAACCTTTAATATTTTTAGTAGCATATTTAGTTAGGTCAGAATTATAGGGAACAATTTCACAATAGACCTTTGCTTCACGAACTCTTCGTGCTATAAGCTGTGTATATTGTGAGCCAAAATCTAATATCAGAATCATTTCATGGTGAGCAGACATTGCACTCTCCCTAAGTTAAGCTATTTTTTAAAATAGTGTTTTTATTCATTGAATCATCTGTTTCCGGAAAATCTTCCATATAGTGCAGCCCTCTGGATTCATGCCGTAAAAGAGCTGATTTAATAATAAGAGATGCCACCGTTGCCATATTCCGCAGTTCCACAATTCCATAGGTAGCAGGAGTAGCAAGATAATATTGTTCAATAGCTTCATAAATTTTATCAATTTTTTCTTGTGCCAAAAGCAGTCTGTCTTTACTGCGGACAATACCTACAAAATCAGACATTACGCGGGTAAGTTCACGTCGGTCATGAGCTATGAGAATTTTATTTCGAGGATATTTTAACGATGAAAAGAATGTTTCATCAGCTGTAGCCGATTTGTCATAGTCAGCATTTTTATAAAATTCAGATGATTTCAGGGCAGCCATTTTTGCCATGACAACAGCTTCAAGTAATGAATTGGATGCAAGGCGGTTTGCTCCATGCATACCGGTGTGAGCTACCTCTCCCGCTACAAACAAACCGGGGATATCAGTTTCTCCATCAATTGTCGCAACAACTCCACCACAAGAATAATGAGCAGCCGGGACAACAGGTATATCACGTGTAGTAATGTCAAACCCTCGATTGAGACATTCATTATAAATAGTCGGAAATCTTTTTATAATAAAATCTTTTCCAAGATGACTGATGTCAAGCAGGACATATTCTTCACCACTTTCTTTTAATTCTTTATCAATTGCCCTTGCAACAATGTCACGAGGAGCTAAATCTTTGAGTTCGTGAACTTCACTCATAACAGAGCGACCATCAACTGTCATCAGCCTGCCTCCCTCACCTCGAACAGCTTCAGAAATTAAGAACGGCCATCGTCCGGGGTTATACAGTGTCGTCGGATGAAATTGGATAAATTCAAGGTTAGCAACCGAACAGCCGGCACGGTAGGCAATTGCGACACCATCGCCGGTTGCAATTTTTGGGTTGGTATTGTGATAATAAATTTGTCCGAGACCACCTGAAGCAAGCATCGTAACCGGAGCATAAAACGAACAGAATGTTCTATCATCTTCACAAAAAACAAAAGCTCCATTGCAGGAAATATTCTTGCCTGATTTATTTGTAATTAAATCAAGTACAATATGATTGCGGAAGATTTCAATATTTTCAATAGCATGACATGCTTTTAAAAGCCCCCGTTCAATTTCCTGACCGGTAAAATCGGCAGCATGCACTACTCGGCTGTGTGAATGTCCACCTTCTCGCCCCATCGCAAGAGCTTTCCCGTCGGTTGTAAATTTAACCCCGTATTGTATCAGCTCTCTGATAACTTCCGGACCTTTTTCAACAATTTGGATTACAATATCTTTGTCGCATAACCCCTGTCCGGTTGAAAGAGTATCGGCAATATGAGATTCAAATGAGTCGGTCTTTGAAAGAACTGCCGCTATTCCGCCTTGAGCTTTGTTGGTGCTTGTATCCTTTTCAGATTTTTTAGTAACAATCGCAAT
>CALCCW010000283.1:0-4353 GCA_937900185.1 uncultured candidate division Zixibacteria bacterium
TGACGGTCGAATTCACCCTACCAGAATTGAAGAAGTTGTTGACAAATCACAACTTGAGATGGAAGTTATCGTCCGGGAAGCAGGCGAGCAGGCATGTTTTGAGCTTGGTATTCATAATCTGCATGCTGATATTATTACCCAGTTAGGAAAACTTCATTTCAGAACATCGTATGGGCAAAACATCTTAGCTCACTCAAAAGAAGTTGCAATGCTTTGCGGACTGATGGCAGCCGAACTTGAACTTGACCCGATACTCGCTAAACGATGCGGACTGCTCCATGATATCGGGAAAGCTATTGATCGCGAAACAGAGGGTACTCATACGCAAATTGGTACTGATTTTATCAAAAGGTACAAAGAAGCTGAAGAGGTTATAAATTCAGTAGAATCACATCATAATGATGTGCCAATGCTTTCGCCGTATCCGATTTTGGTGCAGGCGGCTGATGCTATTTCTGGAGCCAGACCGGGAGCCAGACGAGAGCCTTTGGAAGCGTATGTCAAACGTTTGCAGCAGTTGGAAGAATTAGCCGACTCATTTAAAGGTGTTAATAAAGCGTATGCCATTCAAGCCGGTCGTGAAGTCCGAGTTATTGTTGAGAATGAAACACTTGATGATCTCGGCAGCTCAATTTTAGCGGCTGATATTGCTGAAAAGATTGAACTAGAAATGCAGTATCCGGGGCAAATCAAAGTCACGGTTATACGTGAGGCACGTGCCACTGAATACGCAAAATAAATCTGTCACCCTGAGCGAAGTCGAAGGGTCACTTATATTACAAAACGGAATCTTCTCAATAGGTTCCGTTTTTTTTTATTTCCCATTGTGTCATGTCGGATTTTGTTCGCTGAAGTGAACCTTGTTCCGCCGAGCATATTGAAAAAGTATAATAAACCCCTTTATTCCGATGATTATACAGTCAGGAAGGGGTTCCTGACTGCTCAAACTAAGATATTCTAAGGCTTTTCAATAAGCCCCTTCTCAGGTATGACAATTTTTCTAAGCATCTTCACTAAATAAACAAATCAAATCATACATGAGAAACTTATTTTATAAAATGGGAAATGTATACTCAAAACCGTTACAAAAAATATGAGACAAAATGGCTGCGGGTAACTGTGTTTTGTAGGGAATAGGTATGTCTGTTCCTAAAGAGAGAGTTCGGTGGGTATGCCCGAACCCTACAGGAGATGTTAGAAATTTTATTTGATTTCATGAACAAATAGTTTCATATTATCTTCATGAAGAACAATATGTGTAATAATAAGGAAAATTATATATGCCTGATGTAACATTTCTCGGTCACTCATGTGTAACCATTAAAGATGGCGACCATTCAATAATTATAGACCCATTTCTAACAGTCAATCCGCAGGCAACTGCCGATGTCGCCAAGATTGATGCAAAATATATCTTAGTTACTCATGGTCATGGTGACCATATCGGAGATGCAATATTTTTGTCAAAGCAAAACAAAGCCCCGATTATCGGTACCTTTGAACTGACTCACCTGTGTGCTTCTCAAGGGTGTGAGATTCATCCGATGCATGTCGGAGGTGGTTTTAATTTTCCGTTCGGACGAGTAAAACTGACTATCGCTCATCATGGTGGCGGATATGGTGAAGATGCATCCCGTTATACAGGTCCTCCGGTTGGATTTTTAATTACTATCGGTGGAAAAACCATCTATCACCCGGGAGATACCGGATTGTTTTTAGATATGAAACTGATAGGTGAAATGAATGATATAGATTTAGCATTTCTTCCGATCGGTGATAATTTTACTATGGGAATTGATGATGCCGCCAAAGCTGCCGAGTTTTTACATGCCAAAAAAGTAGTACCTTTTCATTATGATACATGGGAAATAATTGAGTGTGACCCACACAAATTTGCTGAAAAAGTCAAAGGCTCCGAAGTTGTTATTTTAGACCCGGGGCAGTCGATTACGATATAATATTCAGATATGACAAAAATCGGCAAAATATGTAAATGGACAGCATTGATAATTCTTGCTGTTCTGATTTTAGGGGTTGTCTCGCTTTGGCTCTTTTTCCCTGTTGAAAAAGTTAAAGAGTATGCTGTTGAAAAAGGAACTAAACTTCTTGAACGTGAAGTAGAAATAGAATCAGCATCAGTATCTTTTTGGGGCGGTATTGGTATTCAGCTTGATAATATTGTTATCAAAAATCCAAAGGGATTTGCCAGTGATACCTTTCTTACCGCAAAAACATTAGATGTAAAGCTACAGATTCTTCCGTTGATTTCAGGTGATATTGCAATTGACAGGCTTATTTTAAAAGAACCTAATATTAAATTATATAAGAAACAAAATGGAGAGAATAATTTTCGTTTTTCTCAGCTTGAAAAAGAAGCACCATCTGAAATTATCGAACATGCAAATCCCGAAACAAAAGCTGCTGCTGCAATTGTAACATTTAATAATATTGAACTATACAATGCCGCTTTGTTCTATCAGGATGACAGCAACAAAACAACTATAACTCTTACAGGTCTTGATATGCACTCTACGCTGACACATCCATACGATAACCAATATGTTTCATCGGGTGATATGAAGGTGAATAATTTACGTATTGAAAATAATATGAATCTTCCTCAGATAAGTATGTCATTAAAATATCAAGCGGAATACAATCCCATAGAAAATTCTGTTATAATTTCAAATGCCGATTTGACGATAAATGGTGTCTCTACAACTATCACCGGAACAATGGGAAATATTTTTTCTGATTTAAATGCTAAAATAAATATGCAGTCTGACCAAGCTGAAATCAAAAAGATGCAAGCATTTATTCCGATAGAAAAAAGGAATCTTATAGATGCATATCATGTTGACGGAAGTCTGAATTTTGATTTTGATATAGAGTACTCACGTGCTAAGTTTTTATATTTTGGAACAATACTCTTACAAAATGTTTCTGTCTCCCATGATGATTTAGAGGGTACCTTTTTATGTAAAGAAGCGTTAGTTGATATTAAAAATAATAATCTTCGTTTTAATATTAAAGAGGGGGAGTTTGACGGAAAACCTCTAAAAGGATATGTTACTATTGATGATTTTGAAAATCCGTTTATCAACGGTGCTTTTGCAGGTTCACTTAATCTTAAATATGTCGAGCCGTTTTTACCTGCTGAGGGAAAACATACCGTAACCGGTATTGCCGAATTTGATTTAAAAGCATCAGGACTATTACATGATATTTCAAATCTAAAAATTCATGGAGATATACGCTCAAAGAATGTCTTCTATAACTCTGATTTTATGCCTGAACCATTGGACTCATTATCATTGGATATGAATTTTGATAATGAAACAATTTCTCTCAAAAATCTTACCGCAACAACTCAATCAGGTTCGTTTATTCTCGATGGAAGGGTCAGTTACTTATTGCAGTATCTTCTTGCTGACTCTATTTCAAAGCAAAAGGTCAATCCTACTATTGATGCCAAGTTGTCCGGGGATTTACAGCTTTCGCTGCTTAATAAAATTCTTCCTCCAAAGGGAAATCCAAAATTAAACGGTGATTTACAGATTGATTTACAACTGTCCGGTTCTGTGAATGACCTTTCGTTATTTAAACCGTTTGGGAAAATAGTAGTTCGAAACGGTTCGTATTCAGACGACTTGCTTCCTGAGAAAGTTACAAGTTTTAATACCAGAATGTCAGTGTTGCCTGATACAATAATTGTACATAATTTACAAACATCATTTGAAACAAGCGACGCATCTTTTCAGGGTAAACTTATAGACCCATTCCCTTTTCTTTTGCCAATAAAAGGACTCAATCGGAAAAAAATCAAAAAGCCGCTGTTTGTTTTTAAATTTGAGTCTCATCGTTTTAATGTTGATAAATTATTTCCTGAAGCTGTTCCCGGAGTTGGTGAAGAAAATAAAACAGCATCGCTTGATTCTGTCTCTACAATGATTCTGCCCGATATTGACGGCAGAGGAACTTTTGCTATTGATACCTTGATATACAGTAAGGTGGAATTAACATCTTTGAAGGGTAAAGTTAATGTCAAAGACAAAAAGATAGAATGCTACGATGTGACCGGTAATGTGTATAGTGGTAAAGTTGCAGGAAATACAACAATCAACCTTACCGATTTTAACAATCCAAAGTATGTAGGTTCTTTTAATGCTATACAAATTGAAGTAAACGATTTTGCAAACCGTTTCACAAAATTTCATAATATGATATCCGGCAAAGTTAATATGGATGGTTCTTATTCTGCTGTCGGATGGGAGCCGGAGCAGTTTTTAAATTCATTAACAATGAACTCTACCTCATCTATTCGACAGGGTAAAGTAAGGTTATCCGATGATA
>CALCCW010000284.1:0-3566 GCA_937900185.1 uncultured candidate division Zixibacteria bacterium
ATAACTAACCCTGAGAGTGAATATAATTTATCAGGAGTTGATTATAAATATCAGATAGAATCAACAGAGAATAAGGTTCTATCAGTCAACTCATGGGTTCTCTGGAATGCTATCGTAAAAGCTCTCAAAACAGCTGATTCAGTCAAACAGACTCTTTCTATAAAACATCTTGCTCAAAAACAGTATGAAGTAAAAGTCATATCATAATACCTGTTTTTCTTTAATTACACATTAGAAAATGAACCAATCAGTGAAAACTATGCTTGAGAAGATGTACGATCTCTTTCAAAGAGAATACAATGATACCTATCAAGCGTGGGACAATATGGTTTCTTTTATCGCAGGTGACCATTCAACAAACTATATATGGCAGAATAAAGAGAACTTAAAATCACTTCTTGAAAAGAAAGTTCTGATGGATAAGGTTATAGAGCTTTATGACTATAAATTATTGAAGTCCGATTATTATGATCATTTGGGAGATATCTATTTAGAGAAGATAGTCTCATCGTCAGAAGCTAAAAGTCGAGGTCAGTTTTTTACTCCTCACCATGTAGGAAAGATGATGGCAGAGATGACAATAGATAAAACTGATGAAAAAATTAATATTCTTGATCCGTGTGTCGGTTCAGGCAGATTACTTATGGAAGCATATAAACAAGCACCCAATGCTACTTTTTTTGGAGTAGATTTAGATTTGAGAATGGTCAGGATTGCCATGACTAATTTTGCTATACACAGTATTAAAGGATACTTTTTGCATGCCAACAGTTTACAGCATGAAATTGATATATCAAAAGAAGACGGACTAGCTAACTGGCAGTATGCCAATAACTGGTATTCACATATAGATAAACTAAAAGAAATAAACAGAGGTCAAAACCTTACTCTTGATTTAAAATGATTCAACGATTAAAACTACCAAGGTGGAATGAAATTCTTATAGAGATATATAAAAACAAAAATAACAACAAGTACAGCCAGAAGTTAAATCGAAATATAAAAGGATCCCTCTCTCATTTAAGAGCGATTGTAAAAAAACTCGAAAAGAGAAACATTATCAAAGTAACTCCAAATAAAAATCAGAAGGATTTAGAATTAACTGAAAAAGGAGAAAAAATAGCAATAGCCGTTTTAACCATAAAGACAGCCTTACATAATGATTGAATCTTTTTTTCGCATTCCAAAGCAGTCACTAGAGCAAAGATTACATCAGCTTGAAAAAGATATTAAAGAAAGACAGGAAATCAGAGACAATTCCTTATCAGAAATGTTCACTCAACAACTGATTTTAAGAGAGCAAGCAGAGAGAGTTAAATATCAATTTGATTTAAGGAATCAGCTTGATATCAAGAAACAGATATCACAATTAGATACTCACATACTCAAAGAAGAACTAGATTGTTTTCATGATTTATCAGAACTCAGATATCACTTCAGTAAGATCAAAGAAGAACTACTGATGACTGAAGAAAAATTCAAACTAATACAATGAAAATTAAGCATTTTGTAAATAAAATAATCTGTGAAGATAGTTTAAAAGTTATGTCTCAGATGCCAGAAAATTCAGTAAGCAATATAGTTTGCGATCCACCTTATGGACTAGGTTTCATGGGTAAAGATTGGGATAAAGGCGTTCCACCAAAAGTGTATTGGCAGGAAGCATTACGAGTAGCTAAACCCGGGGCTTATTTATTAGCTTTTGGTGGAACTCGTACACATCATCATCTTATGATCGCAATAGAAAATTCAGGGTGGCAAATACGAGATTGTATGATGTGGTTATATGGAAGTGGATTTCCAAAATCGTATAATATCAGTAAAGGAATAGACAAAAAATTGGGTCGTGATAGAAAAATAATAGGTAAACAAAATTATACAATGCCTCAAGCAGACAATTCCATTCAAGCTAACAGTTATGGTATTAGTGGAAATACTTTAAGTAAAAATATTAAATCCAAAAGAATAGTGGCAAATATAACAAAATCATGTTCGGATAAAGCAAAACTGTTTGATGGATATGGAACTGCTTTAAAGCCAGCTTATGAAATAATAATTGTAGCCATGAAACCTCTTAATAAAAGCTATGTCAACAACGCTTTAACTCACGGTATATCAGGAATGAACATTGATGGGAGTAGAATCGGATTAAACGCCGGGTGGTCTTATCCTAATGGAGCAGGCGGTTTTTGTTCACATTCTTATCAATCCACTAGCGATATAGCGAAGGCATGGAATTTTAGAACTGTTGAGAATAATAAACCTGTTAAAAGTACAAAAGGCAGATTTCCAGCAAACATACTTCTTTCTCACCATAATGATTGTATTTTTTTGGGGACCAAAAGAATTAAAGGTGTCAAATCACAAAACCCTCATCAGGCATCAGCTACAAACAAAATTAGATTTAATGCCAGTAAGATAATAAACAGAAGACAAGTGACCGATAATGATGGTTTTGAAGAGGTAGAAGAATGGAATTGCTCAACAGATTGCCCTATTAGAATATTAGATATTCAAAGTGGTATAACTAAATCAAGAGCTAATAGAAATTATAAGTTTAACAATGTAAGTTGTGGTAGTGAAATCTTTAGCGGTAGAGGTATTTACGTACCAAGAAGTGACAAAGGCGGAGCCTCTCGATTTTTTTATTGCAGTAAAGCAAGTAGGAAGGAACGAAATATTAATTTACCAAATGGAATCAAAAACAGACACCCAACGGTAAAGCCTCAGAAGTTGATGCAATATCTGATTAAATTGATTGCACCACCTCAAAATGGAATAATACTTGATCCATTCTGTGGCTCAGGAAGTACTTTAGTTGCATGTAAAAAACTCAAAATTGATTTTATAGGCATAGATAATGACCCTGAATCTATAAAAATAGCCAAGTATCGACTAAAAAAATAAATATATAAAAAGATGAATATTACAAAGAAGCAAGATTACATTCTCTATCATGGAGATTGTATGAAGTATCTCAAAAAGATACCTGATAATTCAGTACAATTGATAATAACTTCACCACCCTATAATATAGGACAGGAATATGAGAAAAAAATCTCTCTTGCAGAATATCTCTCGTTTCAAAAGCGAGTAATTAGAGAGTGTGATAGGATTCTCAAACCAAATGGATCTATTTGTTGGCAGGTTGGTAATTACAAAGATAAAGGTGAAAATATTCCATTGGATATTTTATTATATCCTATCTTTAAAGAGTTCAAGTTAGAACTACGAAATCGAATTATATGGCATTTTGAGGGTGGATTAGGAAGTAACAGAAGATTCTATAAAAGATACGAGACAATTTTATGGTTTGTAAAATCACGTCACCATATATTTAATATTGATCCACTTCGTTTGCCAAGAATTTATCATCAAAAGAAAGATAAAAAAACTGGCAAATTAAAAGGAAATCCATTAGGAAAAAACCCTGGTGACGTTTGGGAGATCGGAAGAGCACACGTCTGAACTCCAGTCACACTGATATATCTCGTATGCCGTCTTCTGCTTGAAAAAAAAAAAATACCATACCAGCAACCCTATTGCCACACCCTTATATCTATCTC
>CALCCW010000285.1:0-11101 GCA_937900185.1 uncultured candidate division Zixibacteria bacterium
CTCTTTCCCTACACGGCGCTCTTCCGATCTCAACTGCTCCTATGAGCAATCCGCCGGCTGACCCTCCCGATGCTGCCAATTTTTCAGGAGAAGTATATTTTTGTTTGATAAGATATTCCGCAGATGCAATAAAATCGGTAAAGGTATTTTTCTTGTATAAAAACTTTCCATTTTCATACCATGTACGTCCCATCGCTCCCCCACCTCTAACATGAGCAATAACATAAATGACCCCTCTATCTAAAAGAGGAATTGCATGAGCCCGAAAACGAGGTTCAATTGTCATACCGTAAGAACCATAACCGTATAAATATACCGGATTACTCCCATCTAATTTTATTCCTTTTTTATAAAACAGAGAAAGCGGAATTTTACTTCCATCAGATGCCGTCGCAAAAAGACGTTTTGCCTCATACAAAGACTTATCATAATTCGGAACTTCATATACTTTTAATATATTCTTCTTTTGAGTTTCCATATTATAATCAAATACAGTTCTTGGAGTAACCGGAGAGCTAAAAGTTAAGCGAAGATTTTTTGATTTATAATTATTATTCTCTCCGGCAGAATAGGTGTACACTTCTTCACCAAAATTAAGATAATGCTGTTTTAAACTTTTTAAGTCAACAACCCGAACCTGTTTGTTGCCATTTTTGCGTTCATACACAACAAGATATTTATCGAAAACATCCAAATCATCAATTTTAATATTTTTATCATACGGAAAATAATCAACCCAGTGTGACTTTTGAGTTTTTCTCTCAGGTGTTGTCATAATTTTGAAATTTATCGCATTTTGATTCGTTACAATAAAAAACTGTTTCTTATGATGATATACTGAGTATTCTACTTTTAATTCTCTTGGTGCAAAAACAGTAAAAGCATCCTGAGGCTTATCAGCTTTTAAATAGAGGACTTCTGATGTCAACGAACTGCCCAAATTGATAAATAAATATTTATCTGATTTGGACCTTGATAAATCCATCCAGTATTTTGGGTCTTTTTCTTCATACACCAAATCATCTTGGTTCTCTGATTTTAATTGATGTCGATAAGTACGGTATGGTCTCAGAGTCTCATCTAATACTGTATAAAAGACTGTTTTATTATCATTTGCCCAAACCAAAGAGTTATAACACCCCGCTATTTTATCTTTTAATACCTTGCCGCTTTTTAAATCTTTGAAATATATAGTATATTCCTCCCGACCGGTGGTATCAACAGCATAGGCAAGCATTTTCCCGTTTGGGCTGACCTCAAAAAGACCAATTGAATAAAATTCATACCCCGATGCCGCCTGATTAACATCAAGAAGAATTTCCTCTGCATTCTCAAGTGACCCTTTTTTACGACAATAAATCCTATACTCTTTACCTTCTACAGTTCTGGAATAATAATAGTAATCACCATCTTTTTCAGGTACTGTTTCATCGGTCTCTTTTATCTTGCCAATAATTTCATCATATAATTCTTTTTGTAATTGTTCATTATCTTTGGTCATTTCCTTGGTGTATTTATTCTCGGCTTTCAAATAAGCGAGAACATCTGCTGAACCTCTATTTTTTAACCATGCATAATCATCTTCCCAATTTTCACCATGCAAACTATTCATCTGTTTAATTTTTTTGGCAACGGGTGCTTTTGCCTGTCGTTTTTGAACACATCCGTTACTTCCCATTATAAAACATCCTATTGCAATAATTATGACACTTTTATATAGACTCATATCTACTCCATTTATGCTATAATTTATAATAATGTAAACCCTCTAAACTGCCCTGTCAATCAACTTAGAAAGCAATTTTGGCAATCTTAGACTAAAAAATATGGAAAAAACAAGTGTAATATCTATTATCGGAATAGATACACACAGCTAAGACCATAAGGCTTGTTGAAAAGTCCAAAATATATTTCAACACCTTTCCAAAATAAGATATTTAAGCCGAAAAAAAGGTACTTCACACCGATACTGATTGACTTTACCGATATTTTTTGATATGTTGGTTTCTGTTAATTTGTGGAAGCTAATGAAATATATACTCTTTTGGAGGTTTTCCGGTGAAGGAATATACTACCGAACAAATCCGAAATATCTGTTTCGCGGGACAACGCGGATGCGGAAAAACAAGCCTGATTGATGCGATTGCATACAATACAAAAATAAATAATCGTATTGGTCGGGTTGACGATGGTTCTTCATTACTTGATTATAATGAAGATGAAATTGCACGAAAAACTACTATTTCTGCCAAATTACTTGCTTGCGAATGGAAATCTCAAAAAATTAATCTTTTAGATTGTCCGGGACACACTGATTTTATTGGTGAGCTGCAAAGTGCCCTCCAAGTAACAGAATTGGTTGGAATTTTAGTAACAGCTCTTGCAGGTGTTGAAGTTGGAACTCAACTTCATTGGAAAGAGATTGATAAAAAAAATAAACCCCGCTTTTTCTTTGTCAACAAAATGGGCGTAGAAAATGTTAAGTGGCGGACAAGTTTAGACTCAATTAATAATGCATTTGGCAAACAAGCTGTTGCTGTTCAACTCCCGATTGGTGAAGCAGAAAATTTTAGAGGTGTTGTTGATTTACTGCACATGAAAGCTTATGAGTTTGATGGCGATGGTGGAAGAAAAGAAATTGATATTCCAGCTGATTTAAAGGATGAAGCTTTTGCTGAAAGAGAACGCCTGATTGAAGTTGCAGCTGAAGCGGATGATAACTTACTTGAAAAATATTTCGATGAAGGTACACTCAATGATGCTGATGTGCTTCTTGGTTTACAAGAAGGTATAATCAAGTCGAAAGTCTTCCCTGTTCTTTTTGGTTCCGGTAATAAAAATGTCGGCGTACGTATTCTGCTTGATTTCCTTGCTGAATATGCACCATCCCCAAAACAAGTAGCCCCAATGCAAGCAGTAAAAACTGACACCGAAGATGTTGTAGAGCTTTCATATGACCCAGCAGGCAGCACTGCAGCGTTTGTGTTCAAAGTTGTTTCTGAAGGTCATCTTGGAGATATGTCTTTTGTCAAATGCTTTAATGGTACTATAAAACCATCTATTGATTTGAAAAACCAACAAAAAAACAATACCGAAAGAATCGGTCACCTTTATACTTTCCAAGGTAAAAATAGAGTTGAAATTCAATCAATTCCTGCCGGAGATATTGGAGTTTTAGTTAAGCTCAAAGATACACATACAGGAAACACATTAGCAGACAGTTCCTTTTCTGTTACTATTCCTGAAGTTGAATTTACTAATCCGGTTATGGATGTAGCTGTAAAAGCTGCTAAAAAAGGTGAAGAAGATAAAGTAGCTGCCGGATTTAATAAATTGCACGAAGAAGATCCGACCTTTAAACTGGTTGCCTTCCCTGCTTTAAAACAGCAGGTTCTTTATGGACAGGGACCTACACATATTGATATTTTAGTAAATAAATTAAAAAATCGTTTTGGCGTTGAGGTAGAACTTGTAAAACCTCGCATTCCTTACAGGGAAACAATAAAAGGTAAAGCTGAAAAACAATATAAACATAAAAAACAATCCGGTGGACGCGGTCAATACGGTGATGTTCATATTAGATTAGAACCAAACGGAAGAGGTAACGGATTTGAATTTGTTGACGCTATCAAAGGTGGTGTTATTCCAAGTAAATTTATACCTGCTGTTGAAAAAGGTGTTGTGGAAGCGATGGTTAATGGCAACTTAGCAGGCTCACAAGTCGTGGATGTTAAGGTAACTTTATTCTTTGGTTCTTATCATGATGTTGACTCATCTGACTTAGCATTTAAAATTTCCGGCATGATGGCTTTCAGAGAAGGATTTATGGATGCCAAACCTATTCTGCTTGAACCGATATATAATATCGAAATTACCGTCCCTGACGAATTTACCGGTGATGTAATGGGTGACATGTCTTCCCGTCGCGGTAAAATTTCCGGTATGGACCCTGATGGAGCAAACCAAATTATTAAGGCTCAAGTTCCTCAGGCTGAATTATATCAATATTCTGTAGACCTTCGCTCTATGACTCAAGGACAGGGTGTGTATACCTTAAGCTTATCACATTATGAAGAAGTTCCTCATGATGCTGCCAAAAAAGTTATCGAAGAAGCAAAACGTGAAAAAGAAGCTGACGAATAGTCAGTATTTTCTAATAACTAAAAGGTCAACCTGCTTCAGCGGGTTGACCTCTTTTTTTATTCTTTTGAATTCACAAATGTGTTGGAAAGTAAATCCATAACTTCTTTAGTAGGTATAGCATTCCAACTCTCCACTTGAAAAGCTCCTTTTGCCCGACTTAAAAGTGATATTTTTGCAGCAACCCTCTCATCAGGTGCTTCGTAGATACACATAAAATCGTATGGTCCCAATAATGCATAATGAGCCAATACATTTACCTCAGGACAAAGTTCTTTGACTTCCTCAAACCACTCCGGTGAGTTTTTACTGTGTTTTTTTAATCCATGAGTGATTTCAATAATATCAGCATCATGAGGGGCAATCTTAGTCATCATAACATAAGTTTTCATCTTTTACTCCTATCTTTTTCTCAAAGAGCTGCAGTTCGTGATGAATTTATGTAATACTATAAATTACTAATTAATAAGGTACACATATAATATATACTTTTTATAGCATAATAAAAGGCGTTTTTATCTTCATTGGTTTTAATAAGTATCACAATCTAAAGCTAATTTAAAAAAAATATTGACAACTACACAAATGAGCAGTATAATTTATCTGATTATATAAGAATATTATGAAAAAAATAAAACTTACAGAACGACAAAAAACTGTCTTAGAATTTATTAGAAACCAGATTTCTAATCATGGAAGTTCGCCAACTATTAGAGAAATTGGGAAATTCATGAAAATAAGTTCTACCAATGGCGTTCGAATGCATGTAAATGCTCTTATAAAAAAAGGGTTCCTCAAGAAAAATGAACATATTGCCAGAGGGTTGGAACTTACGACTCAAATTTCTCGAGAGATAAAAAAACTCCCCATTGTTGGCTCAGTACCAGCCGGTCTCCCAATAGATGCTATCGAAAATATTGAAGGTGAGTTAGCTTTAGATGCATCATTTCTACCAAAAGGTAACTCTTTTAGTGTAAAAGTGATGGGCGACTCAATGAAAAATGCAGGAATTCTTAACGGTGACATTGTTATAGTACAAAAACAAAATACTTCCAATCAAGGTGAAATCATCGTTGCAATAATTGGCGATGAAGCCACGGTAAAAAGATATTTCAAAGAAGATACGCACATAAAGCTACAACCGGAAAATGATAGCTTTGAACCAATTATAATAGATAATAATTCTCCGGAATTTCGTATTGCCGGAAAAGTTGTTGGACTCATCAGAAAATTCTAAAAATTACCTGTTAATAAAAGATAGGCTTTCATGTTTCTTCTAACAGATTGAACTACTATTTCTACTCTATTTCAGGTTCAACTTTTACAATTTCAAACTCCAATTCAATTTCGACTTCATTTCCTACAATTAACCCACCATTATCTAATGTCTTGCTAAAATTAAGATTAAAATCTTGACGATTAATTGTTGTGAAGGCTTCAAATCCTGCTCTGTCTTTCCCCATGGGTCAACGATGATACCACTGAATTCAACATCAAAACTAACTTCTTTAGTCACATCTTTCATTGTCATATCACCATTAATCTTAAAACCATCTCCTTCTTCTGTTATACTAGTAGATTTAAAAGTAATTAATGGATATGTTACAACATCGAAAAAAACGGGACTTTTTAAATCAGTATCTCGTTTTTTATCTTTTGTATTCACAGATGCAACATCAATTGACAATTCTACTGAACCCCTGTTTACATTTTTCCCGTCAAATTGAACGATTCCCGAAAACTCATCAAAACCACCTTTAACTCTAGAAATTGCCATATGACGAACTTTAAAACTAACAGAAGAATGAGTTTTGTCGATTTTCCATTCATCAGCAAAGGCTGTTGATGCCATAATTACAAAAACAAGCATGGTTGAGAATAATTTTTTCATCATTAAACTTTTTCTTCCTCTTAATAGATTAACATTAAACTGCTCAACCCTATAACAATTATAGGTCAATGAAGTTCCATTTAATAGCCTATAAAAAAATAGCAATAATTGATATTTCGGAGAGTTCAAACCTGACGTTGCCGAACAGCCTCAAATAAACAAACACCACAGGCAACTGAGACATTTAAACAGTCAACTGAACCTTGCATCGGTATATATGACAAGAAATCACAATTTTCTGCAGTCAACCGTCTCATCCCTTTCCCCTCAGCTCCTAACACAATACACAATCCGCCTTTAAGGTCGATTTGATAAATTGATTCTTTAGCTTGGTCAGAAGTTCCAACAAACCAGATGCCTTTTTCTTTGAGCTCTTCCATAATTCGGGATAAGTTAGTAACTTGGATAAACGGTATATTTTCAGCAGCACCGGAAGCAATTTGGACAACGGTATCAGTCATTGAAACAGCTCTATCTTTGGGAGCGATGACCGCATGCACACCGGCAGCATCGGCAGTTCGTAAACATGCACCCAGATTATGAGGATCCTGAACACCATCTAAAATGAGTAAAAATGGTGGTTCGTTTAGATTGTCTAAAATCTTAAACAGTTCAATTTCAGATTTCACAAAAGCAGATTTTTCTCTGTTGACATGTTTACTTTTACGAACATTTTCTTTTTTGAATTGTCTTGCCATAAGAGAATTAAATCAAATTCGCACAAATGTGCAACATAAGAATTCATAAATACTATAACTCTGTAATTCTTAATTTTCGTCTGAGTATAGCATACAAAACCCAACAGACTATCGCAGCAATACCTGATAAAACAGCAACCTCAGGCATATCTGTCCATAACCAATGAATACCTTCTTCTTCAATCCACGACACATCGCCAAAAGAAAAAGGGAGAAAAGTAGTAAATATTGCTACAAACAGTAAAAGTGATCTCATCTTAATATAAAAACGAGTAGTTTTAAGTATTTTTAGTTCATCAGGTCGCTCAAGTTTTGGTGTACTCAGAGAAATTGGTAATTGATGTTCTGAAGCAAATATTGGATTCTGTGAAAAATAATCATCTACTAACTTAGTTGTATCTTTGCTTGCATGCTTGGAATAATATAGAGGAAGTAAATCACTAATAATATTTTCTGTAATATGGGACATTTTATTCTCCTTTTCTTAGTTTTACTAATAATTTTCTTGTTCTTAAAATTTTAATTTTAACATTTGCCAAAGAGATTTTTAAATAATCCGCTATCTGTTGATAAGTAAAACCTTCATTAGCATATAAAAGAAGAGCTGTTCTATCAATTTCCGGCAAAGATTGTAAATGAAACATCACTTGTGACAACTCTGATTTACTCTCGATAATTGTATCAATTCTTTCTTTAGGATCGCATAGATTATTCTTTAATTCTGTATGTATTTTCTTTTTTTGTAATTGCTGTATATATAAATTTCTTACAATAGTAACGAGATACATCTTAACTGTTGTAACATCAATTTTTGATGAGGTAGTCCAAAGTCTTACAAATGCCTCTGATGTTAAATCTTTGGCATCATCTTTATTGCCTGAAAGCCAATATGAAAATCGCAAAATATCATCGACATATCTTTTATAAATCTGATGAAAAGTTATTATTGTAAAAGTCATATAAGTAGTATCAATTATGAGAGAAAAAGTTACAAGAAAAATGAAAAAATATAATTTTACTAAAAATCACGACATATTTTGATATGCCATTATAATCACGATATATCTTATAATTCTTGTCGTATAGACAAAAAGAGAAAATTTCATAAAGTTACATTTTACGATTCCAAGATAGAGCGTGATTGGATCGCCGACAATAGGAAGCCACGATGCAAGCAAAAACAGATAGTTATATTTCCTATACTTGTCTTGATATGTATGTAGTTTCTTATCATCAAATTTAAAGATTCTTTCAATGAAATATGTAATACCATACAAACCGAGAAAATAATTAATTGTCACACCGATACAATTCCCTAAACTGGCAGCAAATAAAACCTCAAAGGGGTCTAACCCCAACGCTAAAGCACCGACCAAGGCAGCTTCGGAAGACATAGGAATCATTGTGGCACTTAAAAGCGAGACAAAAAACAAGCTGACATACATCTTGATATAGTAGTTGTTTTAGTGTCGCACATCAAACAAAATCTTTTGTAGGGTTGAGGCATGCCTCCAACTTTCTTTAAGGAACAGTGATGCCTATTCCCTACAAAATCATACCTCCCAAATGGGTTCGTTTTGTGAAATCAATTTTTTTGCTACAAGCTTTGTGTTGATTGTACAGTATATACTCAAGATGTTTTCATACACTGATAAAACCTTTTAAAAGTATCCATATACAACATGATAGAATGACAAACTACTTTGAATTTGTTGAATTATTGTAAACAGATTTAGGCGACAGACGAGTGCATCTGCCGCTCACAATGACATATTACGATGTGTATTATGGTAGTAAGCATATTGACACATTAGATCGCCTTCGGATATGTGTTATTTAAAATTTTTGGCTTGGTGGAGTACTCTTTGGGATGTGGAAATATTATTTGGGTGGCACACCCTTTAGGGTGTGGAAATATTCTAAGAGAACTGAATTGTAACGCACCCTTCCAATTATTAAAACAATACATCCGAATGTCATTCCCAACTTGAGGGCTTGTTGAAAAAGTCAAATTTCCTGTCATTGCGGACGAAGTGTGGCAATCTCATGTTTTTGTTAAGCACTAAGCTTAGAGATTGCCACGTCTCGTTCGTTATCACTCACTCGACTCGCAAAGACTGAATGGAGGGTTTATCAACAAGCCCAAAGCCGGAGAGGATGGATGGAATTTTGTAAAGAACCGATGTGGTTTCGACTTTTATATAAATAGAAAACATGTCGTGTTTTTTGACTTTGAAATCTTACGATTTCAAACCAACAGAACCCAACCTACAAAATATTTTTTTATTTACACTTCCGCTATGACAATCCCTGTTATTGCAACTAACCCACCAAAGATAAGCACCGCAGAGATTGGTTCGCCTAACCAAAGATAGGCAACCCCTGCAGCTATGAACGGCTGCATATTGTGATACACAGCAATCCGTGATGCTTCCATATATTTTAGCACCCAATACCATAGTACATAGGCAAATACAGAAGTCCCAATAGCCATATACACAACCGACCACCACGCATCGAGCGGCACAACAGAATAGTCTAAATGAATCGACTTATATATACCAAATGGCATATATAAAAGATAACCGGAACTAAGCGAGTATGCAGTAACTCGCAATGCACCATATTTTTCGACTAGTTTCTTGCCTAAAATTGTGTAATACGACCAAGCTATAACAGCAAAAAGTATAAGCATATCTCCAAAAAGATACTCTGTCCCCAAAGAGATTGCACCGGAAGTCATCACAGCAGCTACTCCTCCCAAGGCAATACATATTCCAAGAACTCGCCTCATACTCGGTCGCTCTTTTAAATGTATAAAAGCAGCAATAAAAATCCAAATTGGTGTAGTGGCAAATAATAAAGAACCATGCGATGCAGCCGTATATGATTGACCGACTAAAAACAAAACCTGATTAAAAGGAATAATCAAAACTCCAAGACCGATTACTTTGAGATAATCGGATTTAACAATTTTAACATCATGTTTCCTGAAAAGGACAACAACCAGTAAAGCAATCGATGCTAACAAGAATCTATAAAAAGCAAAAGTAAAGGGTTCGATAAACTCAAGACCATATTTTGAAATTGGAAAAGACAATGCCCCCAATATCTGCTGTATAATCAGAACTGATATAATATACGAAGATGTATACCCAGTTTGAGGTTTCATCTTAGCAGTTTGTTGTGATGACAAATTTGACACTTTGTTTATATCAGCGATCTAACATAACCGCCGTCAACGGGTATTGAAGTACCGGTAATATAGGAAGCTTTATCTGATGCTAAAAAACTAATCAAAGACGCTAACTCTTCAGGCTTGCCAACTCGCCCTGCCGGAATTTGAGATGTAAATGTCTTTATCACTTCAGCAGATGTCTGTCCGGTTTCTTCAGCCCGCTTATTGGCAAGATTTGTTAAACGCTCAGTTGCTGTATACCCCGGACACACGCAGTTGGCGGTGATGCCATATTTTGCATACGTATTGGAAATAGTTTTACACATTGCAGTAACAGCCGCACGATAAGTATTTGATAATATTAAATCATCAACTGGCTGCAACACTCCAATTGAAGTAATATATATTAATCGTCCGAACTTCCGTTCTACCATTCCATTGAGAACCATAGCGGTAAGTTTTCTGGCTGATGAGAATACAAGTGTCGCAGCTTCCTCCCAAGAATCTGATTTAATATCAATAAATTTTCCGGGAGGTGGACCGCCTGCGTTAGAAACTAAAATGTCAATGTCAGAAATTGATGATGCTATTTTATCTATTCCGTTAGCAGTAGTTAAGTCCGCATCAATGAGAACAGGTGTGACACCTGTCTTTGTTTGTATTTCTTTTGCTGTAACAGATAGATTCTTAAGAGAACGTGAATTCAAATAGAGCGAACATCCCTCTTGGGCTAATGCCGTTGCTGCAGCTTTACCTAAACCGAAAGAGGCTCCCGTTATGAGAGCCTTCTTTTCTGTTACATTCAAATCCATTAGATTTTTACAGATGCGAGCTCATCAGGCAGAAGAGCGGCAGTTTTACATCCACGAACAAAGTCTTTTATTCTGAACCGTTCGTTAGGTGAATGGATATTATCATCCTGTTGACCAAACCCGATAAGCAGGGTATCAACACCTAAAATCTTTTTAAAGTCACCAACGATAGGAATGGATCCGCCTTCTTTCATAAAGACCGGAGCTTTTCCAAATCCTTTTTTTATTGCCCGACCGGATGCTTCAAGCCATGGACCGGTAGTCGGAACTTCAACCGCTTCAGCACCTCCGTGTTTATCAACTTTTACTCGGACAGATTTTGGAGCAATTTTTAATAAATGCTTTTCAAGTAAATTACAAATTTCATTCGGTTTCTGATTCG
>CALCCW010000286.1:0-8505 GCA_937900185.1 uncultured candidate division Zixibacteria bacterium
GAAAGAGTGAGGTGAGAGTGGAGAGAAGGGAGGGAAGAAGATGAGAAAAAAGAGATTTTTTTAATTGTGTTTTTTTTTTTTTCAAGCAGAAGACGGCATACGAGATATATCAGTGTGACTGGAGTTCAGACGTGTGCTCTTCCGATCTGTGAAAGAATTATTTTTAAAGCTGAAGAGTTAGTTAAACCTTTTCTTAAAGAACGAGTAAAGTATGGAGCATATGAACTTGGATTAGGAAGCGAAGCAATAATTTCTGATAATAAATCTAAAGAATCTTATGAAACAGGAAAACAAATTATAATCCCTCCTGGACAATTTGCTCTACTGATTACAGACGAAGAAGTTTCAATACCTCCTAGTTTGCTTGGATTCATTTCGATCAAATTTAGTAGCAAAAAGTTGGGATTGGTCAATATCTCAGGGTTTCATGTTGACCCAGGTTTTGTGGGTAAGCTAAAATTTTCAGTTTATAACGCTGGTAGTAGACCTGTTTTCTTAACTGTTGGCAATCCACTATTCCTTATTTGGTTTGCAAATTTAGATGAAGAAACTAAAGATTTTAGAAAACCTGAAAGAACTAAGTGGTTAAATTTATCTGATGATGATACAAGAGAAACTATTGGTGATATTGCCTCACCAGCGGTTCTTAAAGAAAGACTAGATAAAGTAGAGAATAAGATTAAAATTTACGGTGGAATTGTAGTTACATTAGCATTATTTATAGTTGGTCGCTTTCTATGGGGAGAATTAACCGAATCAAAGCAACCTTCTCAACCTAATAGTAATACAATAACAACCCCATTGGAAAATGTGTCTACAATTGACAGTGGTATCACTTTTAATACTAAAAGTGAGGTAATTATTATAGATAATATTTCATTGAATAAAGATGATTCATCAAAGATTGTTAATAATGATTCATTATAATTTAGCCTTGTAAGTGAGTATGATTTTGAATGAATTCAAAATAGTAATAAAAAATAATACATTGCAGTCTTCGCCTGTTTGGAAATCATATTGGAGTTTTGCTGCAGAAAGACAAAATGTATTTTTCGCAAAATTTGAAGGTAAAAATTTGCCGTTTACCAACGATCCTATATTATTGAAATATCGTTTTACAAATGCTTATAGGGCATCAGATCGTGTTAGTCAATATCTAATAAAAAGTGTGATTTATACTGGCTCAACTGAACCAGAGGAGATATTTTTTAGAATAATATTGTTTAAGATATTTAATAAAATCGAAACTTGGGAAACTCTTGTCGAGAAACTTGGGGATATCTGTTATTCAAGTTACTCCTTCGATAAATATGACTCAATATTACTCAATGAAATGAATGCCGGTGAACGAATTTATTCTGCTGCTTATATTATGCCATCAGGGATAAGTTCATTTAACTATAAACGAAAACATCAAAATCACCTTAAATTGATTGAATTAATGATGCAAGATAATGTTGCTAAAAAACTTCAAGATTGTTATTCAATGAAGGAAGCATTTGAATTGCTAAAATCATATCCTACGATTGGAGATTTTTTAGCGTATCAATTTGTAGTTGATATTAATTATAGTACATTAACTAATTTTTCTGAGATGGATTTTGTCGTTGCAGGACCTGGGGCTAAAAAAGGTATTCATAAGTGCTTCAAAGATATCGGTCATTGGCAAACTGATGATTTAATTAAATGGGTTACTGAATCTCAAGAGATATGGTTAGATAGATTTGAAATAGATTTTAAAGATCTATTTGGAAGACGACTACAATTAATAGATTGTCAAAATCTTTTTTGTGAGATTGACAAGTACTCCCGTGTTGCTTATCCTGAACTAAATGGCGATTTAGGAAGTAAAAGAATTAAACAGATTTATAAGCAGAATAATAAGAAAATAGACTATTGGTTTCCTCCTAAATGGAATTTAGATTTGCAAATAAAGAAGAAGAAGAAATTTACTTCTTCAGTAGGTATTTAAAATAAAATGTTAGCTATAGAAACAAAAACTGCAAATGAAGCTTGGCGAGAAGCAAGTAATGCATTCCTGTGTAATCTAACGGCAAAAGACCAACCAAGTCGAGCTGGTGATACAAAAGAATTGCTACGTACTACTTTTCATATCCAAAATCCATTACAGCGTTGGATTATTTCACGAACCCCAGCAATAAATCCAGCATTTTCTATAGTGGAAACAATTTGGGTTTTATCAGGATTAAATAATTCAAGTTTCTTAAAGTTTTGGAATCGCCAATTACCTAAATACGCTGGTAAATGTAATTCGTATCATGGAGCTTATGGTTATAGGCTTCGGAAAAATTTTAATTTTGATCAAATAGAACAAGCATATTTTGCATTAAAATCAAACCCTGAAACAAGGCAGGTAGTGTTACAGATTTGGGATGCTCAAAAAGATTTACCTCACAAAACGGGTAGCCCTAGATCAATGGATGTACCTTGTAATTTACTTTCTATTCTTAAAATTCGAGAGAATAAACTAGAATGGACTCAGATAGTAAGAAGTAATGATCTCTTTTTAGGAGTTCCACATGATTTTGCACAGTTCATGATGTTCCAAGAAATTTTTGCAGGTTGGCTTGGAATTGAGGTTGGTTCATATTTTCATTTAAGTGATAGTCTTCATGTTTATGAGCAAGATTATAATAAGCTTCAAGATACAAGTATAATTGAAGAAGAACAAAATACAGATAGTTTAGCGCTTCCTAAGGAGCAATTCGAAATAGTTTTAAATGAACTCGTTTTAAAAATTAAGTTACTTAGTCATAAAAATTGTTCTGAAAAAAAATTATTAGATATTATTGATTGGTCTGGAGCACCGCAAGCATATTTAAATCTATTATTAATTGTTGCAGCTGAATCAGCTAGGAAAAGAAATTTGAAAAGTATTCCTTCTATGTTGATAGAGCAGTGCACTAATTCAGCACTATCGCAATTGTGGATGAGATGGATAGAAAGAGTAGGGAGCAATAAATCTACTGGAAACACCAAAAAGTGTTTAGATGCAAAAGAAGAAATACCATCTTACCTCGGGTTGTAGAAAACAAATAGTTTGTGCCATATTTGTGCCACTTTGGGGTCAAAATAGACCAATTCACCTAAAACCAAGTACAACCAAATAAAAGATGTAACTTATTGAATTTCATTACGATACGCTGTAATCAGAAGCCTCACAAGAGGTTGTAAAAACCCTATCTTTCGATTCCCCCCACCTCCATTAAATCATAATACATTGTAATACAACAACTTATACAGCATATAGGCTCGGTGTAGTCACCTCCAAGATAAATTGCGTATCTTTATACTATGCTAGAGGTTATGGATGTCAAATTGTTGCTGTGCCGTCTGTATTGCTTAAATGTCAAAAAGTATGTAGTTATATTCAATTAGTGGTAGTACCTTAATAGAGTTAAAGTAAAAATATATTTACATATCTGAATATCATAACTTTTCAAAATCGAATTATATGAACCTTAAACAAGGAAACAAGCATGGGTGAAAAAGGTAGTAAAAAGGACAAGCATAAGAGTGATAAGCAGAAAAAAAAGAAAGATGCACAAAAGGAAAAAAAGAGACAAGATAAGCAACCGAAAAAAACTCCCTGAATGAGACACGTAAAGACAAATATCGAAACTAGAGGGACAGTTTTTATTTAAGTAAATTTATTTAGGATATTCTTGTTATCAATAGTGAATAATTTAATAGATCAAGATTTCTTTATGGACTATTATAGTGCTGGATGGAAGAGGTATAGAGATTAATCACATTGGTTATGCTGAGAATAGAAATCCGTTTGCTATAAAAAATATGAATTACTCTTTACTTACTACTGGTATGGTGTATGATCTAATAAGTCGAAAAGTAATCTACCCGGGACCAATAGCTCCTCCTAAAAGTTTAGTCCCAAAGACGAAAAAAGATTCAAAAAAATAAAACTCTATATAGTTCTCATGATAGTGATATGAGAGCAAAATAATTTAACTCGATATTTAGATGACGCTTTCTTTGATTTTTAATGCACATCCATCAAGAACTTTACCATGAAGTTCTCTAACTGCTATAATAGCTTGATTCTCAAAAGGCATATCAATAAAGCAAAAATTGATTTTATCTTCTAAGTAGTTACTATTCATTTTTATATCTCCTACAATACCGTACTTATTAAACTCTTTACGCATTTGTTGTTCTGAAGCATTGGATGGGATATTTTCGACGTATATTTTCATTTTTATTTAATCCTTTCTTACTATTAGTTTACTTCCATCAAAGGTTTTCTCTTATAAATCTATATAAGCTGCTAATCCATGTTTTATGTAGATCATCTCAACTTGCCCTAAACATTTGGTCTTACCCTTAAGCACATAGGTACTGATTGAAATTTCAACTACATCACCAAACGTTTTAAAGTAACTTTTAATTTTATCAAAAGAAGTTACGGGAGATAAATTTCTAAAACTAATGATCATACTATTTTACTTTCAGTGTAAAAGATTAATTACCATTTTTGTTTGTATTTGATTTATTTATCACATTCACCTTAACCATTTTTCTTATGTGAGAATAATATGTATTTATAAGAAATCCGGGAATCGATCCAAAAACAATCCATTCTACAATTAACATATAAAACTCCTATTTATTTATAACTTCTCAGCGATAACGACAATTATTACTTTTCAGTAGTCTATAAACTCATAATTTTATTTATGATCTTGATTCTTTTGCAACATTCACTTTTAATAAGTTTCCGCCAACTTCTTCACCGTTTATACCAGCAATAGCCTTTTCTCCATGTTCGATGGAGGACATTTCAACAAAAGCAAAGCCTTTTGATTTGCCACTTTTCTTGTCTTTCACCAAATTAAGTGAAATTACTTCCCCATATTTTTCGAAAGATTCGCGAATTTGGGATTCAGTTGTTTCGTGATTGAGGTTCCCTACATAAATCTTCATAATAATTCCTTTAATTATTATCTGACTATACAACATAATTTATGTTCAGATAATATAAGTTAGCACACAATAGCTCCATTGTTACCAGATTTAAGATTTTTCAAGGATTGATTTGTTAGGGCAAGGCTTGAGAAACAATCAATTAGATAACTGTATCTACTTATGTATACGTTTGATATGAGTAATCGTCTAAACTACCTTCAGTAATAGATAATTATAAATGGATTTTAATTAGATGCAATTAATATATCTTGCGATAGTTATTACCACCATCACGATTTCCACTTTCGGTTTTTTGTTTCGCTTCATTGACTTTTAGTTTGCGTCCATTAATTTCCTGCCCATTAAGTCCACTGATTGCAGCAATGGCTGAATCTTTTTCTGACATTTCGACAAATGCAAAACCTTTTGGTCTGTTGTCGTGCTTATCAGTGATAATGTTAATGGTGGTAACTTCACCAAAGGCTGTGAATGCCTGGCGTAATTGATCTTCTGTAGTATCAAAAGACATGTTTCCGATGTAGATTTTCATCCTACTCTCCTTAAATATCTTATCTCAATGAGGGCTAGATTAAAAATTAAGCTAGAAACTTCAAGATAAATTTAATGTGCGCTTACTTGCGCGTTTTATTCGAGATTAAGCTTTTAAAGGTGTGTTGTAGTTTAAGACAAAACTTCAAAAAGGATAGGGCTCAAATAATTAGTAACTACTTAATATACCAGTTTTACTTAAAAAACCTACTTTTACATTTAAAATAATTCCTTGTGCCATATTTGTGCCACGTTGAGGTCAAAATAGACCAATTTACCTAAAACCAAGTACAACCAAATAAAAGGTGTAATTCATTGGTATTCTTTGAGATACGATGTAATTAGAAGGGTCGCAAGAAGTTGTAAAAACCCTGTTTTTCGATTCCCCCCACCTCCATTTTTTATAAGCCAAGGCAATATGTTACAAAACCCCTCCTAGGGGTTTTTTGTCTAAATTCTCATCTTTTTTCTATAACTCTGAATAACTACCAATAACTTACAACAATTTTGGTCACAATTAAATAAGTTTCTAATGTCATAATAAGATTCTTGAATCAATTCCTTAATTCCTTGCAATTTTCAAATAAACAGTAGAGTACTATAAATCTTGCAAATTTAGGAGGATCTAAATCCAATTTTTGATTCCTGTTTCAAACTGAAACAATATCGACTATTTAAATTATCCTTGTTAAAAATCCATCAATATTTTTATTAACTAAGTAAAATAGAAGAAAGTATAGTCGATATAAAGGGCATCTAATGATTTTTACAATGTATTAAATAGTAGAGAGTAATGGAAAATAAACAGTTTAGATTTTATACGTTTGTACTTGTAATACTGCTTCTTTTAGGTTTACAGGGGGTTGTTTCTGCGGCAAATTATTATGTGTCTCCAACCGGAAATGATGCAAATGATGGAACATCAGAAGTAAATGCATGGTTGTCCATTGATCGTGGCAACCAATTAGGTTTTCTTGTTCCGGGAGATACTGTCAATATTTTATCTGGTACATATAATATTACCAGTACAAGAGTTTTATCAACATCCGGTAATGTATCAGCAAATATCATATACAGAAAATTTGGAACAGGGGATGCAATATTAGACGCTGGAAATGCGGTTGATACTATTATTCAAATTACTGGAAATTATACTGAGCTTATTGATATTACGCTTATTAACAGTGGTGGTGATGGTATATCGTTAGATGCTGATTTCTGTTTGATTATGGGATGTACTGTTTTTGACTATGTTTATCAAGGTGTTGATATAACAGGCAATGATAACCTTATACTTAAAAATACATTTTACAATACAACCCAATCAGGTGTGGTTATCCGTGCCGGTGCTGAAAACAATCAAGTTTATGGAAATACCATAAGCAATTGTCCATACGACGGGATATGGATTGATGCCTCTGTCACTACTACACGTGTTTTTAATAATATAATTGTTTCAGCCGGAGATGGTATTGACGGTTCTATTGGAAATATCTGTGCGTACAATAATATTTGGAACAGCATAAATAACAACTATGCTAACGGTGTTACGGATTCAGCCGGAGGTATGTCTGTTGACCCTCTATTTACAAATGCAGGATCAGGTGATTATAGTCTTCTTTCAAATTCATTTTGTATTGATGCCGGTATAGATTTAGGCTACTCTTTTAATGGTTCAGCACCTGACATGGGTGCTATTGAATATACTCCTAATAATAGCACGAACTATTATGTGTCCCCAACCGGTGATGATAATAATGATGGTCTGACAGAGTTTTCTGCCTGGGCTTCAATAGATTATGGAGATTCAGAAGGATTGATAGTTCCCGGTGATACGGTAAATATAATGCCGGGTATATATAGCTTGTCAGAAACAATTATTTTAACAACACCCGGAACAAAATCGGCACCTATTGTATATCAATCGTATCAAACTAATAATAAAAATCAAGCAGTTGTAGATCTAAATAATGCAGGTAAGCATGCATTTGAACTTAGCGGCAGCCATACGGAACTATTGGGAATTTCCGTTACAAATGCAAATCAGGATGGGATTAGAGTTATCGGTGACAGTTGTCTTGTAGCTTATTGTAAAGTTTATAATGTCTCCGATAAAGGTATTAGAATATATGGTAGTTATAATTTATTTTATAAAAATATTATTTATTCTGTTGGAAAAGAAGGGATAAAAAACGAAGATAATGGTGATTATAATCTAATTTATAATAACACAGTACATGGTGGTATTGATGATGGTATTGAAATTCATGGAGGTGTTTTAACCGATAGAGTTTTTAATAATATTGTTACGGGAAATAGTAAAGGTGGTATTTTTGCAAAAGTTGAAAATATATGTGGGTACAACAATGTTTGGGGTAATTTAGACGGTGATTATATTGATGGTGTAGTTGATTCTGCCGGTGGGATTTCAGTGAGTCCGAGGTTTGTAGATACACTTTTACTTAGATTTGATTTACAGTCTTCTGCTTCTGAAATTGATGCCGGTTTGGATTTAGGATATGGATTTAATGGGACTGCTCCGGATATAGGAGCTGTTGAAAAGTATAATAATTTTTATGTCAGCCCTATAGGTGATGACAATAATGATGGTACAAGTAAATTGTCTGCATGGGCATCTATTGATAAAGGTGATTCTCTTTTATTTCCGGGGGGATACAGTTCATGTTTTAGCAGGAACGTATACTTCACAGGTGGTTATTTCAGATAATGGAGCAGATTTAAATGACTTGATAACTTACAAAGGGAAACGAGATTCGGTAACAATAGAGGGAACCGGCTTAGATAGTGTGGTATTCATTTCTAGTAGTTTTGTTGAATTGTCAGGTAGATCGGAAGAGCACACGTCTGAACTCCAGTCACACTGATATATCTCGTATGCCTTCTTCTTCTTGAAAAAAAATATCTTTTTTCTTTTTTTTTTTTTTTTTCTTTTTTTTTTTTTTTTTTTTTTTTTTTTTTTTTCTCTTTTTTTTTTCTTTTTTTTTTTTTTTT
>CALCCW010000287.1:0-31781 GCA_937900185.1 uncultured candidate division Zixibacteria bacterium
AGAAGACGGCATACGAGATATATCAGTGTGACTGGAGTTCAGACGTGTGCTCTTCCGATCTAACCCCTTTCTGCATGGTTTTCTGATTCCGAAAAGTGTCCTTACTCCTTCGACTTACCCCTTCGGGGCTGCGCTCAGGATGACAGGGGAGGGATGTTCCGCCCCTTCAGGGCTTGAGAGGAGAGAGACATCCTGACCCAGGGCGGCGCTGGCAGACTCGCTCTGCCCTTCCACCTTGTTCTATTATATTAAGCCCTTTCAGGGCAAGCAGGGGGAGCAGGGACCCTTACCTGGATAATGTAACGCCCTTTCAGGGCGGACTCTTCGTCCTCTCCCTCTGGGAGAGGAAGCGCGGAGCGCAGGTGAGGGTGCTTATAGTTGCTTTAAGATTCAGCACCCTCACCTTTATCCGCTGCCAGGCGCTCGCTCCCCATTCACGACTTTCGACGGTGGACTCTTTCAGTTCACTTCGCCAGCTGACGGAGGACGTAATGGAGAATCCCACCATTCTGGAAATACAGGATCTCGTTGGGAGTATCAAGGCGCACTGTCGCCTTAAAGGTCGTATCCGCTTTGCCTTCCAGTGTGGCAGTGACGGTCACTTCCTTGGCTTCTCCGCCTTGCAGCCCCGTGATGTCGAACACCTCATAGCCGGTAAGCCCCAAAGCATCCACGCTTTCCCCGTCTTTGAACTGGAGGGGAAGCACTCCCATGCCTACCAGGTTGGAGCGGTGGATACGTTCGAAGCTCTCAGCAATGACCGCTTTGATGCCCAGGAGGTTGGTCCCTTTGGCGGCCCAGTCACGCGATGAGCCTGTCCCGTATTCTTTCCCAGCCAACGCGATGGCGGGGATGCCGCGTTTCTTGTATTCCATGGCACCTTCGTAGATGGAGGTGATCGTTCCATCAGGCAGCAGCTTGGTCCAGCCACCTTCTTTGCCATCAGCCAGCATATTGCGCAAACGGATGTTGGCAAAGGTTCCACGCATCATCACTTGGTGGTTTCCTCGGCGCGATCCAAAGGAGTTGAAATCTTTAACGTCCACGCCGTTTTCAATGAGGAACCTTCCAGCGGGGCCATCAGGTGTGATGGTACCTGCCGGGGAAATATGGTCGGTTGTAATAGAGTCACCGAGCATTGCCAAAACCGAGGCATTCTCTATCGGCATAATGTCAGCAGGTTCTTTTGGAAGGTCTACAAAGAAAGGCGGTTCCTGAATGTATGTTGATTTTTCGTCCCATTCAAAAATGTCACCGTCAGGAGATTTGATTGCATTCCAAGTTTCATTACCGTCAGCCACCGAACCGTATTGTTTTTTAAACATCTCAGGTTTGACAGAGTTCTTAACAAGTTTTTGAATATCGGCATCAGTCGCCCAAATATCTTTAAGGAAAACATCGTTGCCGTTTTTGTCTTTACCAATCGGGTCAGAGGTTAAGTTTATATCAACAGTACCTGCTAAGGCGTACGCAACAACTAATGGCGGCGAGGCAAGGTAGTTTGCTTTTGTATGAGGGGAGACCCGTCCTTCAAAATTACGGTTACCTGAAAGAACTGCCGATGCGACCAAGCTGCCTTCGTTGATAGCATCAACAATCGGTTGGTCGAGCGGACCGGAGTTACCTATACAGGTGGTACATCCGTAACCGACATTGTAGAATCCGATTTTTTCAAGAGACTCTAAAAGTCCGGCATCTTTTAAATAGTCGATAACAACTTTTGACCCCGGTGCAAGAGAAGTTTTTACAAACGGTGAGACAGTCAGACCTTTTGCGACAGCATTTTTAGCAAGCAGACCGGCTGATATTAAAACTGACGGGTCAGATGTATTGGTGCATGAGGTAATAGCGGCGATGACCAAAGAACCATGTTTCATCTCGGCATTATATTTGTCAGCAACAGCAACGGAGTTGTTCATATTGTCCGGGGCAACTTCAAACCCGCGTTCTTTCATCGAAGTTGTTTTAGCTTTGTTAAAAGCATTTTGCATCTCAGAAAGTTTTACTCTGTCCTGAGGACGTTTTGGTCCTGCAAGTGACGGTTCGACAGTTGAGATATCGAGTTCAAGCATATCTGTAAATTGAGGTTCTGCAGAACCTTTTTCTCTAAAGAGCATTTGTTCTTTGGCGTATGCTTCAACTAATGCGATAGTTTCTTCATCTCGTCCGGTCATTTTGAGATAATCAAGTGTTGAATTGTCAAGTGGGAAATATCCCATAGTGGCACCATATTCAGGAGCCATATTAGCAATCATAGCTTTTGTCGGCAGAGAAAGAGTATCCAATGCCGGTCCACAGTATTCTACAAATTTGCCGACAACGCCTTTTTCACGAAGCATTTGAGTTATTCGTAAAACTAAATCAGTTCCTGTAACACCCTCATTGAGTTGACCGGTCATTTTGAAGCCGATAACTTCAGGGGTGAGCATATAAATCGGTTGACCAAGCATGGTAGCTTCAGCTTCAATACCGCCGACACCCCATCCGACAACGCCGAGACCATTTATCATAACAGTATGCGAGTCAGTTCCGACAAGTGTATCAGGCATAGCGACACCATCTTTGACAAGGACACAGTTGGCAAGATATTCTAAATTTACCTGATGACAAATACCTGTTGCAGGAGGTACTACAGCAAAATTGTCGAATGCTTTTTTACCCCAATGTAAAAATTGATAGCGTTCATTGTTGCGTTCAAATTCTTTGTTCATGTTGAAAGTTAAAGAATCTGCTTTTCCAAATGAATCAACTTGAACAGAATGGTCGATTACCAAATCAACATTTACAAGCGGATTTATTTTTTTTGGATCTCCACCCATAGCATGCATAGCAGAGCGAAGGGCGGCTAAATCGACAACTGCCGGAACACCGGTAAAATCCTGCAAAAGTACTCGAGCAGGTTTAAATGGAAGTTCGGAATCTCCGACATTTTTTGGGTCATAAGCTGCCAGTTTTTTTACGTCATCTTCTGTGACTAAGCGACCATCACAATTACGGAGGACTGATTCTAAAAGAATTTTGATAGAAAAGGGGAGATTTTCAATATCGCCATATTCTTTTAATGCGGACAGTTTATATATTTTATAGCTTTTAAAAGCTGTTTTCAGTTCGGTGAGAGCATTAAATTGACTCATATTTTGTATATCCTTATCTTAAAAACTTACATTTTATGTTTTTCTATTCAGATTTGTATTATAATGCATATAACAATGCTTTACAAGTTTTCAAGGTTAAAAAGATATTCTTTTATTTTACTTGTGAGTCATCGTAGAAATTGTTATCGTATAACAGGTTGGACAACAAAAAAGCACTAAGCTTGACATCGGGGTAGATGAAAATGTTTGTGAACAAAATCACCAGTGATGAAATCGAAATAAAAACACCTGCGAAGATAAATCTTTTCTTGGAAGTACTCAATAAACGTGAAGATCGGTTTCATAATATAAATTCGCTTTTTCAGGCTGTTTCACTGTATGATAAACTGCATTTTCAAATTCAAGCTAAAAAGGAACTTACTCTTTTAATTCCCGACAATAAAATTCTTCCCGTGGATGATGATAATTTAATAGTTAAAGCATATAATTTTATGCGGGAAAAATTTGAACTGTCGTATGGATTATTAGTTGTTCTTGACAAAAAAATACCGATAGCAGCCGGTCTTGCCGGCGGTTCATCGGATGCAGCCGCTACAATATTAGCATGTAATCTTTTATTTGACTTAGAGTTAACGCAAGAGGGGATGGCTGGTTGCGGACTGCATATTGGGTCTGATTTGCCGTTTTTCTTTTCATCGGGGCAGGCACTTGTGAGCGGTCAGGGTGAAATAATTGAAGATACATCGTATCCTCTTGATTATGAGTTAGTTATTGTGAAACCGGATATCTCAATATCAACCGCAGAAAGTTATGATGCCTTGAAAAGAGACTTGACAAAACAAAAGAATCCGTTTAAGTTAGGCACGTGCCGGACGGTAGATAGGTATATTACGTCTCTAAAAAGAGCCGGTAATGATTTTGAGGAAGTCCATCTTCTGTCTTTTCCTGAAATACGGAAGATAAAAGATGGACTTTTACTGGCTGGAGCCGACTTGGTACGAATGAGCGGTTCGGGGCCTTGTGTGTTTGGTTTATTTAAAAAGTTGCCTGACAATAAGGAAGATTTAAATATGAGCAACATGAATTGGCAAATATTTTTTGTAAAACCAATTTTACTTGCAGAGTACTGTTAATCTAAACCGGGAGGAGCCGTGGAGATAACAGAAATTAGGGTCACCCTTCGAGACGAAGAGCGGCTAAAAGGTTTTGCCAATGTGACGTTTGACGAAGCATTTGTTGTACGAGGTATGAAAATCATTCAAGGAAATAATGGTTTTTTTGTCTCAATGCCGAGTAGAAAACGTCCGGACGGAACCTACCAGGACATTGCCCATCCGGTAAGTAAGGATATGAGGCAAATAATAGAAATGAAAGTTCTGGAAGCGTATGAAGCTGAACTAAAAGCTCAGTTGAATGCAGCAGACGATGTGTAAATTATTGGGGCGTCGTCAAGCGGTAAGACACTAGCCTTTGACGCTAGCACTCGTAGGTTCGAATCCTGCCGCCCCAGTATAAATTTAAAAAAAGCCTGCTTTGGGTCAGATTTTATTCTGTCTTAAAACAGGTTTAAATGTCATGGGTAAAAAATGATTGTTCGGGACCATATTCAAATTATTTCAGGTACTTCCAATACAGCTTTAGCTGAAAAAATTGCCCGCTATATAAATTGTAAATTAACTGATTGTACGGTTAAACGTTTTTCTGACGGTGAGGTATTTGTACAGATAAATGAAAATATTCGTGGTGCGGATTTATTCATCATTCAGCCCACCAATCCTCCTGCTGAAAACCTTATGGAATTATTAATGCTTATTGAAGCATCACGGAGAGCATCTGCTATGCGTATTACAGCTGTAATACCATATTATGGTTATGCCCGTGCTGACCGAAAAGACAGACCAAGAGTTTCAATCACTGCAAAGTTAGTTGCAAATCTCATAACAACTGCCGGAGCTGATAGAATTATTACTATGGATTTACATGCTTCACAAATTCAAGGATTTTTTGATCTTCCGCATGACCATTTGTATTCATCAATTATTTTTAATCAATATATAGCAAAATTAAATTTAGATAATCTTGTTGTTGTTTCACCTGATGTAGGTTCAATTAAACTTGCTCGGGCAACCGCCAACAGATTACATGCCGGCTTGGCTATTGTTGATAAACGACGTCCCGAAGCAAATGTTGCCAAAGTAATGAATATTATCGGCGATGTGGAAGGCTGTAATGTTTTGATTCGTGATGATATGGTAGATACCGGAGGTTCTTTGTGTGCTGCTGCTCAATTTGTAAAAGATAATGGAGCGAAAGATATTTATGCCGCTTGCACTCATGGAGTTCTTTCGGGACAGGCTATTGAAAAAATTGAAGCATCAGAAATTAAGAAAATGATAATCTCTGATTCTATTGACCAAAGTAATAAAAAATTAACTGATAAATTTGATATTCTCACCTGTTCTGATTTGATTGGAAAAGCGATTACGAGAATTTTTGATGAGGAATCGGTTTCTTCGCTTTTTGAAGATTATCCGGTTATGTAGAAAATAATGATTAAATATATTTTGGAGGTTTAAGACCAAAAATGAAAGAAGTAATCTTAGAAGCATCCTTGCGGAAATCTACCGGTAAAGGCTCTGCACGTCAAAGTCGGATGGCCGGTAATATTCCTGCTGTTGTATACGGTCCGGAGATTGATTCGTTTCCGATTGAAGTTTCTGAAAAAGTAATGCGTCAGGCAGTGAAAGAAGCATCATTTAATGCTATTTTTGACTTACAAGTCGACGGTAAAACAAACAAAGTTCTGATTCGTGATATTCATCGCGACCCAATTACTTTAAAGGTAACGCATCTTGATTTTCATGCGATTAGTATGAATAAACCAATTAGAATAAATGTTCGTATTGTTTTAATCGGTGAATCTATTGGTGTGAAAACAGATGGCGGTATTTTGCAGTCTTCTATGCGTGAAATTGAAATTTCATGTTTACCAAAAGATATTATTGAAGTTATCGAAGTTGATGTTTCAGAATTAAATGTTGGTGATTCAATTCATGTGAGAGATATTGATATTGCCAATGTAACAATTCTTGCTGAGGAAAGACGTACAGTTGTGAGCTGTGCTGCTCCAAGTGTTGTTGTTGAAGAAGAAACAACTGATGAAGAAGATGAAGAAGGCGAAGGTGCAGAAGGTGCCGCAGCTGAAGGTGCTGAAGCTCCTGCTGAGGGTGCTGAAAATGAGAAAAAAGACGAAAAGTAATCTTTTTTAATCTGAATATAAAAACCGCTGTTTTTTCAGCGGTTTTTTTTGCTTATTAATTGAGAATAAATAGATTCTTACATTGACTCTCAAAAAAAATTATATATTTTGACAGCATGAGTTCAATTGAGAAATCTTTTCAAGATATAAAATCAGAATTTCCTGATGACCGTTTGACCTATCAAAAAGGGCTGCCGACTTTTCATCCTGAGAACGCTAAAGAAACAGCTTCTCTTTTTAAAATAGCCAACAAGAACAAACAGCAGCTTTTTATTGCGGGGTTTGGTAATAATATCGAACCAGTTGGCGAGAGTTTTAAAAATATTCTTGTGGTCAAATCTGACAGACTAAACCAACATGTTAAAACTGCTGCTGCTGATTATTTTATCACTATCGGAGCAGGATTTCCTCTTTCTGAAGTAAACAGAATTTTAGAAGATAACAAACTATGGCTGCCTCATGCTCATCTTCCATATGTTGGCTCTGTCGGTGGAGCAGTCGCAGGTGGTTTAAACTCGATGTATGAAACTCATGAATTACCGCTTAAAAAATATTTTATCAAAGCAGAGATTGTGACACCCCAGGGAGATATAATTGAACCGGGGTCTGTCAGTTTTAAATCTGTCTCTGGATACGATATTGTGAAAATATATTGCGGAAGCTGGGGATTGTTGGGGATGGTTATCTCGGCTACTTTTCGAGTGATGCCGACTGAAGGTTCAGAAGAATACCGAGCTATCAGAATGCAGGAAATGAGCCGAGAAAATCTTATATATTCACTTGATGACAACAATACATCCAACGACGCATTTTACTCAAAAAAAATTAAAGCCAAATTTGATTCAAATAATATCCTGCCTGTATTAGGATAGGTTTTTAATAAATCTTAAATTACCCCATTTTATCAAAAAAATCCTAAATTTTGTTAAATAATACTTTACAAGATGTTAATTGTTGGTTAAACTTATTTAAGTGTAAGTCGATAATAGCAAATATGTTAATAGTGATAGATGTTAATTGTTGTTTTAAGGGATGTTAATTAATTAGGTGTATATGTAAGTCTACGATAATTGATGAACATAAAAAACAAAATTTTTACAGAGAGTTATAAAACAATGAGTGCTGAATTTAAACATATTGATTTAAAACTTGTGGAACCCGCTTTTAATTCCAAGTTGACAAGTCTTATTATGGAATTGGACTACTTAAGAAAGAAAAAATTGGGTGGGTCTACACATCCTCTTATTTTCTTTCAATTAAAGTATATTTATCATCTTTTAGAAAGTATTGGTTCGGCACGAATTGAAGGGAATAGAACCACAGTATCAGAGTTTATTGAATCAATCATTGGAAATAAGATTTCTGAAGATGAAAAAAAAATTGAAATTAATAATATGACTGAAGCACATAATTTTATTGATGAAAATATCATTGATTCAACAATTGATAGAAAGTTTGTAAGTGAAATTCATAAAATGGTGGTCAAAAACTTGTCAGTTTCTGGAGAAGGTAGTAATAACCCCGGATGTTATAGAAAAAAGGATGTCACCATTACCCATTCAGAGCATAAACCACCAAATACAATTTTAGTGGCAGGATATATGGATAAATTGTTTTCATTCCTTAATTATAATGATGCTCCTCCTCAGTATGACTTATTAAAAACTGCTATTGTTCATCATCGTTTTGCATGGATTCATCCCTTTGACAATGGAAACGGTCGAACAGCTCGACTATTAACTTATGCGATGCTTGTTAAACAAGGTTTTAATGTTAAAGCAGGTCGAATAATAAACCCTACTGCTATTTTTTGTGTGGATAGAGATGACTATTATGAAAAATTATCTATGGCTGATAATGGTCAAGAATCTTCAATGTTAGTTTGGTGTGAATATGTTCTTGCAGGATTAAAAAAAGAGATTGATAACATTGATAGATTATTAAATTATCAATTTCTTGCAAAAAATATTTTACTACCGGCAGTGAAGTTCTCATTAGAAAAAAAACTGATTACTCCAAACGAATTTAAAATTCTGAATTTAGCTATTAATAAGAGAGTTATACAAGCTGGTGAGATTAAAAAATTATTTCCTAAGAAATTAAGTCCTGAAATTTCTCGTATGATTGGTAGACTTAAAAAGAAAAAAATGCTACTTACTGAAAAGGAAAATTCAAGAAAATATCTACTACGTTTTGATAATAATTATCTTTTAAGAGGTGTTATTGAGATGTTAGATAAACATGGTTTTTTACCAATAAAATAAATTTCTGAATATTTACAATGAGACTCTTTTGGTGATGTTGAAATTAAACATGTGATTCAAGAGATAAAAAATCATAAAAATTTAATAATTTACTCTTCTCATAGAACTTCTTATATTTTTTATTGTTGGAAATTGATATAACAAAATATAGGAGTTTATAATATGAACAAAGCAAAACCGGAAACAACTGCCGCCGTATTGGGGGCATCACCTAAAGAAGACCGTTACTCATTTAAAGCAGTTCACATGCTCAAAGAACATGGATTTAAACCAATTCCGGTTCATCCTAAAGGACATGCTGTTGACGGTATTGAAGGTATAAAATCACTTGCTGATATTGATGCCGAAGTAGACACATTGACTATGTATGTGAATTCGGCGATTTCTGATAAAGAATATAATAATATTATTTCTTTAAACCCGAGACGGGTTATTTTTAATCCGGGGTCAGAAAATCCAGCACTCGCACAAAAACTACAGGATGCCGGAATTGAGGTTGTTGAAGCGTGTACATTGGTGATGCTTCAAACCAATCAATATTAAGTAGTGATAATTTATAATTTGTCGATACGTATATTATTATGACAAACATTAAAGTAGCATTTCAGGGTGAACGGGGAGCCTTTTCAGAGGTAGCCGCTTATAATTTTTTAGGTAAAAATGTAACTCCAGTAGTGTGTGATTCTTTTGCATCACTTTTTGATTATGTCGAAAAAGGCAAAGCAAAATATGGAGTTATCCCGATTGAAAATTCTCTTATCGGTTCAATTCATAAGAATTATGATTTACTGCTGGAACGGAATCTCAAAGTAATCGGGGAAACATATCTTCGGATAAATCATTGTCTGATTGCCTTAAAAAAAGTACCGATTTCCAAAATTCAGAGAGTTTTTTCACATCCGGCAGCTTTGGAGCAATGTCGTTATTTTTTTGACACACATCCGACAATAGCACCTATTTCATACTACGATACTGCCGGAGCGGTGAAAATGTTGTCAGAAAGCGGTCTTACCAATGCGGCGGCAATTGCGAGTCCAAATGCCGCTGATACATATAAAATGCATGTAATCAGAAAATCTATTGAAGATGAAAAAACAAACTTTACGCGGTTTTTACTGCTTTCTAAAAAAGATAAAACGGTAAAGGGCATAACAAAAACATCAATTGTTTTTTCAATGAAAAACGAGCCGGGAGTATTGTATAAAGCTCTTTCGGTTTTTGCTCTTCGAGATATTGACCTTTCAAAAATAGAATCCCGCCCTCTCCGTAAAAAAGCATGGGAGTATCATTTTTATGTCGATATCAAGGGGGCTGTCACAGAAGAAAGAGTGAAAAAAGCATTAGACCATCTTAGTGAGATTACCCATTTTATAAGAATTTTGGGTTCATATCCGATGGCAGATAATAAATCTTAGCTATTTCCATTAATTCCAAGATGTTTTAGCTTTTCAAATTTTCCAAACATAGCTTTTTCGGCAACTGCTATAAGTTCTTCAATGTCGATATATTCAGCATTTATAACCAAATCATAATGTTTGGGATTGTCGATATCTTCACCGAAAAGTTTTTGGATAAACTCAGAACGAAGTTTATCAGATGTCTCTATTTTTTCTACTGCTTCATCTTTTGATAATAGTTTATAATTAATTAGATTCTCAATCCGTTTTTCTTTTGGAGCTATAAAGCGGATATGGAACCCGTTTTTTCGTCCTAAAATAAAATTTCCGCCCCGTCCGACTAATATTACTCCACCGAGTTTTGACATTGCAAGAACAGTATGATATAAATGTCTGAAATAATCGGAATGGTCAATAGATTGTCCTGTTATAAATGTTTCTACCATAATTTCTATTTGAGAACGAAAGCGAGTGTCTAATGACTCAACAATCTGTTTTCTAAAACCTGATGAAAGACAGATTCGGTCTATAACTTTTCTGTGGAGCAGGTTATAGTCAAGCTGCTCTGATAAGCGGGAAGCAAAGTAGGAACCACGGCTTCCTTTTTGACGGCTGATTGTAATAATAGGCGGGATGGATGGTAAATTATCCGCAGATTTTGCCAATGTAGACTGTTCCAGTTCCCATTTATGTAGTTGTCTGTTGATAATAGAATCAATTGTTGAGGTCATATTTGACACCTTTCTTGCTTATTATTAAAATAAGCAGTATATGAAATTGATGCAATACTTTTGTGTAAGTCATATTTATGCTATGCCAAAGCGTCTTTTACAATTTCTGCATATCTCTTGGCAAGCGGTTCAGACTGATATGTCTCTGTCGCAAAAATATGTCCTGCATTTGAAAGTTTTTGACGAAGTTCTGAATCCTCAGAAAGACGGAGAATTGCTTCGGCAAGTTTTTCAGGATTATCAAGAGGTACAAGCAAACCTGTTTTTTCATGCTCTATAATATCAGTAATACCACCGGAATCAGTTCCAATTACTGCCGCTTGGCAAAGCATAGATTCAGAGAGTGCTAATCCAAAACCTTCTTCAAAAGAGTTGAGAATAACTATTGATGTTTTGTTATAGATATTCCGAAGTTCCGCTTGAGGGAGAGGAGCGTGGATTGATATTTTATTATTTAGACCTAATTTATCAATAAGAGATTCTATTTCAGGTTGTAATTGTCCTGAACCATATATTTGCAGTTTTAATAAATCGTTTTTTTTTGATACCAAAGCAAATGCCTGCACTAACTTATCTACCCGTTTTTGATCGGTGAATCTTGTTACGGCAACAAGTAAGTTGGCATCACGTTCTATTGTATCATCTTTGTAAAAAATAGTTTCATCGTGCGGCATAGGAAGAATTTCTAAAACACTTAGAAGTCTCTTATCCATTTCTAATATACCTTTTTGCAAAAAGGATGAAACTACAGTCCAGGTTTTTAAAGTGAGGCAGAAGTTTTTTAAATAACGGTACAGCACAGAAAAATATTTTCGCATCAGCCTGATATCGGTTCCATGCGATGAGAGTATCATTGGGAATTTAGTTTTTTTCGAGAGTGATTTCATCACCAATCCGGCAGGTACAAGCCAATGTCCGGCGATAATATCAATTTTTTCTTTTTCAATTATTTCAAGAGCATTGTTTTCAAATGCTTTTAAAAATTGTCTGAATTGAAAAATACCGCTTACCGAGCCTAAAACAAGTTTATGCATATTTCCCTGATAGGCGATAATCTCTTTTTCGTCTTCTGCATATCGAAACCGATAAACTTTTACCCCATCCATCTCTTCATATTCTTTTAACTCGGGGGCGTGCGGAGCAAGAATTATCGGTTCTATATTGAATCGGTGCAGTTTTTTTGCCAAGAGTGACAAAAACACACCGGCATAATCTCCCGAAAATCTTGGATAGTTATGGGTAAGCATGAGAAGTTTAATCGGCTGTGACATATATATATAGTAAAAAACATTAAGGTAAATTGAAATATAAATTTTTTAATGCTTTAAAATTTGTTATATTTAATTCTTATGCAGAAAATAGATACATCATATCTGAATTTTTTAGAAAAACCGGAATTTACCGATATTCTCACTAATCCGATATTAGACATTGCTGCTCGGTTTTGGGAAAATGACCGTTATAATGCTTTTAAAGTGTGCTACCGTTCTATGCGAATTATTGATGATTTGGTTGATGACCAAAAAACAGGCGGGCATACACTTACAAACATTGAGAAAAAACAGATTGAAAATATAATTCGAAATTGGACTGATGATTTTTCCAATGGAAAACGTACCGATGATTTCCAAACTGCACTTTTAGACATAAAAGACAAATTTAAAATACCTCTGTGGACTTGGACAAGGCTTTCTCAGGCTATGATTTATGATTTGTATCATGATGATTTTACATCGTTTTTGGCTTTTTTACGTTATTCAGAAGGTGCCGCAATTTCGCCTGCCTCAATATTTATGCATCTGATAGGTGTTTCTCAAACTGATTCGGGCTATTCAACTCCAAAATATGATATTCGATTGGCAGCCCGTCACTTAGCTTTGTTTTCGTATATTGTGCATATTATGAGAGATTTTCAAAAAGATCAACTTGAAGGTCTTAATTATTATGCTTTAAATCAGCTTAAAATTTTTAATGTAAAAAAAGAAGATTTGAAAAATGCTGCCGAGAGTGGGGAGTTGTCTGATAATGTGCGAAAACTTTTCAAGAGATATTATAACTTTGCATCATATTACCGCACAAAAGCACGAAAAACAATAGACTCTGTATTGCCTTTTTTGGCACCAAGGTATCAACTTAGTTTGGAAATAATTTATTCGTTGTATAATCAAATATATACGCGAATTGATGTATTAAACGGCAATTTTTCAAAATCTGAATTGCTTCCGACCGCATCTGATGTTAAGTCTCAAATTGATAAAACAGTAGCTGAATTTAATAAATAAAATTAAAACTTTTATGGAAGAAAAAATCTCTGCATTTGTATATATGATACAAAAGTAAGAATTACTGATTTTAAGGCTTTACACAAATTCGGTCTTAAATTAGTCTAAATTGTATAAGGATTAGGAGAATTACAATGAAATATTTTATATCATGTTTTCTGCTTGTTATTGCCGTATGTACCGTTGCTGCTGATGAAATAGCAGTGACTGTGTATAATTCAAATTTGGGTGTTGTCTCAGAAACAAGAATTTTAGAATTTGAAAAAGGTATCCACGAATTATCTTTCAAAGATGTTCCGTCGGCTATTGACAGAACATCGGTTCGTTTTGAACTATTGAATTCAAATAAACATCTTTCGATATTAGAACAAAACTATGCGTTTGATTTGGTAAATCCAAGTCAAATGTATCGAAAGTATATTGATAAAAATATCGAATTGGTTGACAAAAACGGTAATATCTTTTCAGGAGTTTTATTGGCATCCGACCGTGATGCGGTTACTTTGATGGATAAATCAGGTCGGATTAAAATTCTCTTGATGAATCAAATAACTGAAGTGAATTTTCCGGTCTTACCGGAGGGTTTAATTACCCGCCCAACTTTGTTTTGGAAATATAAATCTGATTTTAACGGCAAAGCTGATTGTAATATAAGTTATCAAACATCCGCTATGAACTGGTCTGCCGAGTATGTAGGTCTTTTGAGTGCTGATGACACGAAGCTTGATATTAACGGGTGGGCATCAATAAATAATCAATCAGGTAAAACGTATAAAGATGCGACTCTCAAACTTATTGCCGGTGATATTAATAGGGCGAATCAGGAATTGCGAGGAGGGCGTTTTTCAATGAAAATGATGACGACTGCTGTAGATGGTATGGCAGGTTTTAAAGAAAAATCATTTTTTGAATACCATATGTATACTCTTCCAAGAAAAGCAACTTTGGCAGATAAAGAAAACAAGCAAATATCTTTATTTGAACCTGCCCAAACAAAGGCAGAAAAAATATTTTTATACAAACCGGATATAAATCCGAAAAAAGTTGAAGTTGCTTTGAAGTTCAGAAATTCAAAAGAATTCGGATTAGGGATGCCGCTTCCGGCTGGACGGTTCCGTTTGTTTAAAGCAGATGATGACGGAAGTAAAATTCTTTTGGGTGAAGACAGAATTGACCACACTCCAAAAGATGAGGATGTAACTATTAAAGTCGGGTACGCCTTTGATTTGACTGCTGAACAAAAAGTGCTAAACCAAAAACGTATTAGTTCAAATACTAATGAACAGGAATTTGAAATTATACTTAAAAATCATAAAGATGAAGATGTTACGATAATAACTGAAAAAAAATTATATGGATACTGGGAAATTGTCGATGCTGATTTTGAATTTGTAAAAAAAGATGCTTCTACAATTAGATTTACACAAAAAATTGCAAAAAACGGCTCAAAAACTCTTAAATTCACAGTGCGGTTTAGTCACAGATAGGTTAAAGTTAAGTTGACATCTGATTTGATATATCTTAGATTCCACTTTGAATTTAAACAGAATTTTATGTAAGGAGTTTATTTTGAAATTGATTAGAAACATAGCAATCGCAGCCCTCTTAGTTGCTTTAGTGCCTGTTTCCGGCTTTGCGGGGAAAAAAGCACGTAAATTACCGATGGGTGCGTATATCAAATCTGCAAAGATAGATATTCTCTCCGGCGATTTAAAGCGGTACAAATCCGCTATTGCGATGCTTGATTCATTATTTATGTTTTATGGTCCGACAGCCGAAGCAATTCAATTGCGGGGTGGTATGGAAGTTGATTATATCGATAAAGCAGCTAATTTAGATGAGAAAATGGAACATGTTAAAACGTTGGTTGCATATATTGATACTCTACGCATGACTTGTGATAAAGACAATAAAGATGTCAAAAAGAAATACAAAAAAAACTGCGATAAATTAATTATAAAAAATGATTCACTGATAGTAAAATACTGGCGTGAGTTTTATAACAACGGTATCAATATGATGAATGATAATATTGATTCTAAACAGGAAGAAATTGTTCAAGAAATAGCCAATGGCACAGATTCTTCCGTTATCGCTCAACTTAAGGATATTTTACAAGCAGATGTTGATACTATTGTCGCCAATTTTGAGTTATGTATTGTTCTTGATGAAAGCAATGTGAAATCGTATATCGGCTTAGGGGCATTGTTTGAGAAATTAAAAGACTATGAGAAAGCTGTTAGTTGGCTCGAAAAAGGGCTTGATAAAACTGACGATAAAGTAACGATTTTACAGACTATATCATATGATTATATCAAAATGGGTGACTATGCCGGTGCCATTCCGTATATGAGAGATTATCTCGAATTAGCTCCCGATGATGTTTTAACAATGGGCAATCTTGCGATTTGTTATAACAGTCAAAAGATGTATGACTCATCATTTGCTGTAAACAAAAGAGTGTTAGTTATTGACTCGGTGAATATTGATGCCCTCAGTTCGGTCGGTCATTATTTCCGTCAGCTTTTTATGAATGCAAATGATTCATCAAGAGCTTACAGAGAAGCAGGCGATGATGCTTCTACAGAAAAATGGGAAAAAATTAAAAATTCTTATATCGATTCATCTTTAACGTATTATAAGAGAGTACTTGATGTAGACCCGAAAAATGAACAGATTCAATTCTTATTTGCAACCTATAATTATTTTAAGTCTAATTGGAAATTAGCCATTGAAGGATTTAAGGCTGCTGCTGAAATTAATCCGGATGAAGCAGATTATTGGCGTTCATTAGGTGATGCATATATTCAAACAAAAGAATTTGATAAATCTGCCGCCGCCTATGAAAAAGTGGTAGTGATTGACCCGAACGATAAAGTAATTTGGGATCAACTGGTAAGTTTATACAGTGAATTAAGAAAACCAAAAGATAAAGCTCGAGCCGAAAAACATCTTAAAGCATTAGAGTAAAAAGATATATGTTTTAAAATTGGAAGCGGCAGGTAGCTATCTGCCGCTTTTGTTATTTCTATGATACAATATGCCAATATTGCCCTTAGTGGTCCACTGCGTAAATCATTTACATATAAAGTTCCGCAAAGTATAGACACACTGCTTCCGGGACAGCGAGTGTTAGTGCCGTTTGGGAATATGAAAAAAATCGGCTTTTATCTTGGTAAGGCTGCTTTTGCCCCCGGTATCAGATATAAAAATATAATTCAAACTTTAGATAATCAGTCATATTTTCCCGATGATTTATTCAAACTCTGTCTTTGGATTGCAGATTATTATTTTGCGAATCCGGCTGATTGCTTACTGGCGGCATTGCCATCATATTTTAAGAAAAAAAAATCATCACAGTTTTTTTGGACAACTGCTCCTTGTGAGATACCGAACGCTTTATTACGGTACTACAAACCGGGGTATAAATTGTCATCACAGGTTATAAAAGATATTCACTCGTACAATAAAAATATTTTAAAAAAACTTTTGCAACAGAAATCTATAATTGAACAATGGCTTGATGAACCGCACAATAGAAAATCTCGAATTGCAGGATATAAAATAGAATCAATAGAGTCGTGGAATATGTATTTCCACAAAAAACAATTTCAACCGGATATGTATGACGGTATTAAATTACGTACAGAACTTATCGCAAATGGCTGGACAGATTATCAGCTCAAAAAAGCAGTTGAAAATTTTGTGCTGGTACCAATTCAAGCAGATGATACCGTTATACCTCTTGATTTCATCAAACCCAAAGAAAACCTCGACAAAATAAAACTGACCGATAATCAGCAAAATGTCATAGAAAAACTATCAAAAAAACTATCAAACGGTTTTTCAACAACGCTTCTGCATGGTGTTACCGGTTCGGGTAAAACAATTGTGTATTGTTATCTTTGCCGTGAAATTTTAAAAACTCAAAAAACGGCTCTTATTCTAACCCCCGAAATTGCCCTTACATCTACTACATTAGCATATTTTAGAGGCTTTTTTGGTGACAAAGTAACAGTTATTCATTCTGCCATGACTGAAAAAGAACGTCTTGAAAGCTGGAATGGTATTAGGCAGGGAAAATATAAAATTGTTGTAGGACCTCGTTCGGCTTTATTTGCTCCGATAGAGAATCTTGGCTTGATTATTGTCGATGAAGAACATGACGGTTCTTACAAACAGGATGACCCCGCACCGAGATTTCATGGACGGGACTCTGCAATTATGCGGGCGAAAATAAATAACATACCGGTGCTGCTTGGTTCGGCATCACCCTCGGTGGAGTCTTATCAAAATACTGTAAAAGGTCGCTATTCGTTGCTTGAGCTAACCGAACGCCCCGGCAATGCTGTGCTGCCAATTGTGCAAGTTGTTGATATGCGGACTGACCGATTGCGGGGAGATTTACCGTATATTTCTTATACTCTTAAAAAACAGGTTGAAAAGAAATTTAAAAATGATGAACAGGTTATTCTGTTTTTAAATCGTCGAGGACATTCTCCTCAAATGAAATGTATGGAATGCGGGCATATCCCCGAATGTCCAAATTGTAATTTGAGATTGACATACCATAAAAAAGGGAACAAACTGACCTGTCATTATTGCGGATATATTATTGCGGTTGTTGAAAATTGTGAAAAATGTACATCTGCTGATTTTTATTTTATGGGTGTCGGAACACAAAAAGTTGAAGAAAATATCCCGAGATTATTTCAGGGGGCCAAGCCGATACGGATGGATTCTGATTCGGCTGACGGTCGCAAAAAGGCTTATGAAATTCTCACTCATTTTTCTGAGAAAAAATCTAATCTGCTTTTGGGTACACAGATGGTAACCAAAGGGCTTGATATGCCGGGGGTGACATTGGTGGGAGTTCTGTCTGCCGACGCATCTTTGGATATGCCTGATTTTCGGGCATCGGAAAAAGCGTTCGCAAGACTATTGCAAGTATCAGGCAGAAGCGGTCGGGCTGAAAAAGCAGGCGAAGTGATTATTCAGACTTTTAACCCTGATAATGCAGTTATTCAAGATGCTGCCCGACAGGATTATGCGGGATTTTTTGCAAGAGTTATCAAAGAGAGAGAAGATTTGTGGTATCCTCCATTTTCCCGCTTAGTTAATTTTACGCTGTCATCGGAAAAAGAAAATCTTCTTGAAAAAGAAACGCTATTATTTAGAGAGAAACTGAATCATAAAATAAAAACTCATAGCTTGAAAGTACAGCTTTTGGGTCCGGCACCATGCCCGATTTATTATTTACGGAACAGATATCGCAGACACCTGTTTATAAAGACAAATCAAGTTGTAAAATTTGTGAAAATGCTTACAGAATGGGAAGATATCGAAGCTCGTTTTAAACTACCCGCTACTATTCGTATCAATGTTGATGTTGACCCTGACGATATGATGTAGATCACTTTGTAGGGTTCTGGCATGCCTGAACCTATTTGAACTAAACTCCTCCATCAATGGCTGACACCTTTAAATTTTGTCAGCTCATCCGCTTAGGCAGACATTTAGTTTTTGTAGGTTGGTGTTTCTATTCGATAAAAATTTAATAGTAAGAAACCCAACATCTATTGCTTCGGTAAGCTCAGTAGGTTTACCCTATTTTCAACATTGTTTTAGTGGCGACAAAATTATTAGCTCTTAAAGTATAACTGTATGCTCCTGAGGGATAGTTCGATGCATCCCATTCAAATTCATGATTTCCGGTTTCAAATGTTCCTGATAACGTAGTTATTTTTTGACCATTATTATTATAGATATCCAGAGTAACATTAGCATTCACAGGAATGGAGAACGGAATTCTTGTTGTTGGATTAAATGGGTTAGGGTAGTTTTGTTCTAAAGCATAGGTTGTCGGAACCCAATTTACTATCACTTGATTACCCAAGACATCTGCCATTTTAAGAGAGACGATTTCATTCGTGCCTATGTTCACAAATTCACCACTAAAGTTGTTATTCTCAAGCGAGTAGATTAATATATTAGTATTAGTTCCGTCAAAATTAGAAATTATAGTCATGTTGTCAGCGAGTAGAGTAGGCGTAATATCTCCTTTAACTACAATATGTGCCGCGGCAGCTTGTGTTGTCTGATCTATTGATATCAGACCGTTATCATTGGTAACTGTACCATTGATAAATTTTTGTTCGTTTACAATATTTCTTGGATATGGGAGAGCATCTCCAACTATCACGCGAATTTGATAGACTAAATCAGCAACGGTTAGTGTTATACCGTCAGCATTAACATCGGAGGCTGCAATCTGACCGTCAAGATTGACAGTAAAGACATTAGAACCATAAATGAAGTAGTTAGAATATAAAACTGCATCAGTAATTTCATATGCAATTCCATTTAAATTTAAATCACCACGGGTATCAATAGAATCAGCACAGTTAATGTCAACCCCACCGTTGATGAAGTCTATTTTGCGAAGAGGAACAGGTTTGCCTCCAACAATAACACCATCACAACTTCCATTATAACCGGAAAAAGATGGAAAAGAAGAATAGTAATCAGCCAAGTCTGTACTATCATCTATTCTGCTTGTATCTATTTTGTTGTAGATATGATTGCTTAAAAATAATTGTTCTCCAGTGTTATTCGTAATTGTGTTATCATCACAATCATCCCAGAGAAACTTAATTGGTGCAAATTCGCACTCAAAAGCACGGTCGTTGGTTACTAAGAAATTTAAAACAGCTAATTGGTTAGAGATATTTCCCCCAACATTAAAACAATCAGGGTGATTACCGGGACCATTATTAGTTTCTGCCAAAGCATTAATACTAATAATTCCGAATGCACTACTGTCTGTTGTTATACCTCTATATCGATATGTGAAATATTCCCATCCGCAGTCAACGAGAAATTGCCCCGGGTCAGCAGATTGGAAAACTAATGCCGATGCGTCATACGCGAATAGAAGGTCAAAACTTCCTATCGGATAGTTTTCTAAAGTGTTGTTTTGTAATGAGATTTCAATTGCTTGGCTCTGACCTTGAATAGATTTATCAGTTCTTTCGATTGCAATTGTGAAATTATCGGAAAGGGTTGGTTCGTTTTTACCACTTCCAATAATTGGATTTAGCAAATCACAACTGTTTATAAGAAACAACAATACTATTAAGAGTGTTGATGCAATTATTCTGTTTTTCATCTTTGATCTCCCCAAAGAGTCAAGTGGTACTGTTTATGTTTTCTAATTAGTTTAATATACAATAAAGTCGCTTTTTGGCAAGTGAAGAATAGGGGTACTGTTTGACAAGAGAGATTTGTCGGGTTTTTCGATTTTGAAATCTGACCTACAAGACGACAGAATAATCAATATTATATATAAAAAAGGCGGAACCACTAAAGAGTTCCGCCCTACAAGACTTGACACTTCTAAGCCGATAAAAATACGGTTGCTATTTACGATATGGTTCTTTTTATGACTTTTTTAACATAGTAACTGCAAGACCGTGACCTTTCAGCTTTTGTAGGTTGTGGTTCCGATTCGATAAAAATATAAAAGTTTTTGTAGGTCGAAACCCCTGTGGTTTCGACAATTGAAATAGTCTTTACTTGTTGTGTCGGGTGCTATTCGACCAAGTCGGATGACACCTGACATTTGAGAATTATGTCAGTTCACCCGCCTAGCGGATCAGGAACCGACAGAACGGGAAAATTTGATACTGGAAGTCAACGGATTTAGGGAGAACTATTTATGCCAAAAAAGACTCGCATGAAGCGGGTCTTAAATATCAAATGTTTATCTTCTAAATATAAAGATTAATTTGTTCAACCTTATCCTTTTCAGAAGTTGATATTGGCCATTTTTTATCTAAAGAATTTTTTAATCGATAAAATTTTGGTGTGTCAAGAATATCTAATTCACCCATTGTTGCTTTTAAAAGAGTTTTTCTACAAGTTGAAATCCTGTTTAGCATTGGATTGATTGTATTATTAAAATTCTCTACGAATTGAATACAATCTTCTTCATTTATAGCAATTTTATATCCTTTATCACAAGCAGAAATCAATAATTCAGAATCACGAAGAGTAGCAATGATTGAACTAAATTCTCTGTCTGAGACAATTTTTTCACTGATGAATTCCTTTATTTCAGATGAAGAAATGAATTTTTCAGGTTCGATATTTAAATTATATCTCAAAAATTTAACTGTGTTGAGCTCTAAGATTTTTAAATCTTCATTGCTTGAATCGTTTGTTAGGATAAAATTATCTACAAGTCTAATTGATGCCTCTGCAATAGTTTTATCATAATTAACGCTATTTTTATGAAAATTAGAAAGTAAACTCTCCTTTGAGAATGGTAGTTCTTCTACAAACAATAGGTTGTTCTTTAAAACTCTTAAGTAATCTCCACCTTGTTCAATTTTTTTCTTAGGGTCATAGTATTTTGATAATGAACCTGAGATAAAATCAGCAACTTGGATTCCAAGAGATTCATCGCTTTTGCCAAACATAAACTTAGCTGAATTAAATAAGTCAACTGGAAATTTTGTTGATAAATAATTATTATAACCTTTCATAAAATTCTTACTACCGAAAGTATCTTGTTCAATTAATAAATTATCAAATGTATTAATTAAATGTTTATGTAATGGAAGGTGAAGATTCTTAATGAAAGATTTTGGGAAGGGATACCCTTTAGTTTTTAGTTTGGATTTATCAACAATAATAGAGATGTACTTGAATTTTACTTTTGCTAATTCTTGTAAAATTAACATTCTTCTTTTATGGTTAGCAACTTTATTGGACTTAATAGGACCTTTTTGAAAATATTTTTTTCTAACACTTTCGATCTTTCTATGAAAGAACTCGATATCTTCTTTTTTAACAATTACAGCAGTAACAATAAAATAAGATGATGCGTTGGTTTTAGAAATATCTAAATCTGTATTACCATATGCATCAATAAATGCAATTTTTGAATGATGTTCCATATCATATTATACCTCATGGGATATAAGAGGGCTATGTTGTCGTTTGTCTAGTGCGTTTCATCATTAACCCTCTCCCTGTTAATTTATTACGGGGTTACTATGTTTATAAAAATGTAATTCAAATATATTAATAAACTGGATTCCAGCTTTCGGGCTTGTTGAAAAAGTCCAAATTATCATAACTTGAGCAGTCAGGAATCCTTTCCTGACTGTTTAATCGTCGGGAAAGGGTTCCCGACGACGCCTTTAGAGGGTTTTTCAACAAGCCCTTTCGCTGGAATGACAATTATGTAAAGTCAACTTGAGCCTCACAATCTTACATCATTCCGCCCATGCCACCCATTCCACCCATGCCGCCCATATCAGGCATAGCAGGAGCACCGCCTTCTTTGGCAGGAGCATCGGTGATAACACATTCAGTTGTCAAGAGAAGACCGGCAATAGATGCGGCGTTTTCAAGAGCTGAACGGGTTACTTTGGTCGGGTCAATAACACCGGCTTTGATTAAATCTTCGTACACATCTGTACGGGCATTATATCCAAAAGAACCTTTTTTCAATTTAACTTCATTGACAACAACAGAGCTTTCGACTCCGGCGTTTTCAGAAATTTGTCGAATTGGAGATTCTAACGCTTTGCGAAGGATATTAACACCAACTTGTTCTTCTTCATTAGCATCAATTTTATCTAATGCAGAAATCGCACGAAGTAATGCAACACCACCGCCTGGGACGATACCTTCTTCAACAGCAGCACGTGTAGCATGTAAAGCATCTTCAACGCGAGCTTTCTTTTCTTTCATTTCGATTTCAGTTGCAGCACCAACATTGATAACAGCAACACCACCGGCAAGTTTTGCTAAACGTTCTTGCAGTTTTTCGCGGTCATAATCAGATGTTGTATCGTCGATATGTTTCCGAATCTGAGCGATACGACCTTTGATTTCTTCTGTGTCGCCGGCACCTTCAACGATAGTTGTGTTGTCTTTATTAACAGTGATTTTTTTACAACTGCCTAAATCAGATAAAATAGCATTTTCTAATTTGAAGCCAAGTTCTTCAGAGATAACTTTACCGCCTGTTAAGACTGCAATATCTTCAAGCATTGATTTACGACGATCACCAAATCCCGGGGCTTTCACAGCAGAAACTTTTATTGTACCGCGGAGTTTGTTTACTACTAAAGTAGCAAGAGCTTCACCGTCGATATCTTCTGCGATAATCATGAGAGGTTTACCTTGCTGGGCAACTTTTTCAAGTACCGGAAGGAGGTCTTTCATGTTGGAGATTTTTTTGTCGTGAATCAAAATCATTGGATCTTCTAAAACAGCTTCCATTGAGTCTGGGTCTGTTACAAAGTAAGGGGAAACATAGCCGCGGTCAAACTGCATACCTTCAACTACATCAAGAGTAGTGTCAGCAGTTTTGGCTTCTTCAACAGTGATAACACCGTCTTTACCGACTTTTTCCATAGCTTCGGCAATAAGGTCACCAATATGTTTGTCGTTGTTGGCAGAAATTGTACCAACTTGAGAAATCTCTTCTTTGCCGGCAACCGGTTTAGACATATCTTTAATAGATGCAGAAATAGCGATAACAGCTTTATCGATTCCGCGTTTGAGAGACATTGGGTTGTGACCTGCGGTAACATTTTTCAAACCTTCGCGAACGATTGCTTGAGCAAGGATAGTAGCTGTAGTGGTACCGTCACCGGCATCATCAGAAGTTTTCGAAGCAACTTCTTTTACCATTTGGGCACCGATATTTTCAAAATGATCTTCTAATTCGATTTCTTTGGCAACAGAAACACCGTCTTTGGTGATTGTTGGGGCACCGAATTTTTTATCAAGAATAACATTACGACCTTTAGGTCCTAAAGTAACTTTTACTGCATTTGCTAATTTGTCAACACCGGATTTTAATTTGGTGCGAGCACTTACATCATAATCTATGACTTTTGCCATTGTATAATTCTCCTTTTATAATTATTTGCGGTTAACGACCGCAAAAATATCAGATTCACGCATGATAAGATAATCATCGCCATCAATAGAAATTTCGGTACCGGAATATTTACCATATAAAATACGGTCACCTTTTTTTACTTCTAAATCTACTTTTTTGCCGTCATCAGTTAAACGACCGGAACCAACTTCGATAATTTCACCTTCCATTGGTTTTTCTTTGGCGGTATCAGGAATGATGATTCCGCTTTTGCTTACTTCTTGTTCTTCAACCGGTTTTACAACGACACGGTCAGCAAGAGGTTGGATATTCATTTTGTTTCTCCTATTAATAGTTATGTTACTAATACACCATATTTTATTAGCACTCGCAATAAATGAGTGCTAATAGGCAATCAATATATATTAAACGCACTTTTTGTCAAGAAGTTTCCTGAATTCGTATAAAAAATGAAGAAATATTGGAATGCTGTTAAGGCGATGATATAAAATAAGATAGCTGTTAACATAGTATTACTGGAATGCGAAAAAATTAAATGAAATGGAAATTATCTGGTATTATTCTAAAATTTGATGTTTTTCTTTGGAACTCCTTTCCGGCGAAGCCGGAATCCAGTACAGTAAGTATTGAGCAAATTAGTGGAAATTACAGCCAATCCTTAAACGGATTTTCTTTCGTAATAAAGTGATTGTAAATTTTCAAAGAGTATCTTATCTTTTTATAATAAAAAAATTAAGGAAACAATATGCCTATTCATCCAAAATTTTCGGGGAAATTCATAACAGAAAAAGAACACAAATCATTTTTATCTCGATTTGGAGCATTAGTTCCAAGATTTGTAAACCCAGTTTTAGAAGGATTGGATTTATTTGAGAGAGGAAGATGGCATAGAAATCCAGATGCTCCTTGTCTTTATGTTTTTAGGAATATGAAAATGTATGAAGAAGAACTTCGAAGTATTTTTATGCACATTCAAGAAACTAAAGTACCAAACGAAATTGAAGTTGTATTTAGAAGAAAAGGGAGATTTAATCCTTTAGAACAAGAACTTTGGAATAGGTTAACACCCGAGAGATGGCAACCTAATTATGATAACTGGAAGTCCATACATGTAAATTACTTATTCTAAATAATTCCACATTTCAAACGCTGTCTTGACTGTATCAGTCCATGGAGGACGGGGAATAGTATCAGTCGCTGTATTGTATTTTGCAACTAAGATAGCACTATCACTATCCATCATGAAATAGTAGGTTGAGGAATAAATACATCCTGAAGGACAGTCACCCCATCTGAACATATAAAAATATTTTCGGTTTTCATCTTCAAAATATGGAAAAATATTTGATTGATCCCCTGGAGATGTGGTAGCATAAACATTCTTTATTTCAGGTATATCATTAAATGCTGAAAGTGCCACAGTAGGATTTTTAAGACCGCTTAAGTACAAAGAACCATATGGAGTACTGTTTGGAGTAACATAAAAAATGTTAAATGATTTTGCTCCTAAAGAATCCAATATGTTATAAAACTGCTCTTGAGTACTATCAAGTATTGGTCCCACAGTTGCTGACTCAAAAGTAAAACCTATATAGCTTGGAAACCAGTGTGGAGTAAATTTAATAAATTCAGAGGAAGCTAACCGGGATAATCCATTATTTTGCTCAGAATTCTTGTACCAATTATTTAGGGTGTCATTAAATTGTGAGTCTATAAGAGCTATATCGTCATATATCCTTTGAGAAATTGAATCCGGTGCTGTAAATAATTTATAATACGACATTGCCATAAGAACTGCTTCATCATCATAAGTGTATTTGATAGGAGTATTTTCAATAATAGGTTGTTTATTTGCTCCATTACTCCAAAATGGATTTTCACATCCTATTAATACCACTAATGCGATTACTGATAATAAAATAATTTTTTTCATACATTTATCTCCCTTCTTGTTATTTGTAATATAAACGTTTACAAGACAAGAGTGTGTAAAAAAAATTATTTTCTATGTTTATAGTTTCTGAATCAGAGTACAGGTGTAACTGCTTGCTGTGGATTGATTTTAATGTAGGGTTGAGGCATGCCTCAACCTAAAGATTGCACAATGTTAAGTGGTCGGCAGATGTCCTCGTTGTCTGCCCCTCTATCAAACGTCTCAAAATTTCTACACATTCTCACATCATTCGTAATTCTGTTCTTTCTATGAATAACTTAATTTTGAAAGAGAAAACTCTATGCATAAAAACACTACAAATAATATTATCGAAAATGGCTTTAAGCCATTTGGGTAAGCAAAGCCATTTCGTTGTAACCGACTGTTCGCATGTCAGTTATCTGCGATATTAATGAGTCAGACGCAGTCTGTAGGTTCCCTTTATATGCGAAACGAACCCATTTTGAATTGAAGGACTGGTTCCCCGACCAAGAGACTGTGTCGCAATAGGCAATGTCAGTTCACAAACCCACTTCGTGGCTTCAGGAACAGACACAACATGGAGACAATTTGTATTGTGACACAGTCTCCAAGCTCAGAGTGACTTAATTTAATCTATTTCATACTATAAAAAGTGTCTTTGCCTAAAAAGACAGCGTGTTGTCCGATTGTTTCTTCAATACGCATCAGTTGATTATATTTTGCGATTCTGTCGGTACGACACATTGAACCGGTTTTTATCTGACCTGCTCCGGCAGCAACAGCAACATCGGCGAGAGTGGTATCTTCAGTTTCTCCCGAACGATGCGATATAACCGTAGTAAAACCTGCTTTTTGTGCCATCTCAATGGTGTCAAGAGTTTCTGTGAGAGTGCCGATTTGATTGAGTTTTATCAAAATTGAGTTAGCTGTTTTTTCTTTGATACCTCGTGCTAATCTCTTTGGATTTGTAACAAAAATATCATCACCGACTATTTGAATACGATGACCCAAACGGGCAGTCATTTCCTGAAAGCCTTTCCAATCATCTTCTGCGTGACCATCTTCAATAGAAATAATCGGATATTTGTTACAAAGGTTTTCGTAAAAGTCAGTCATTTGTGAGGACGTCAGCTTTTTACCTTCGGCAGCAAGGTGATATTTTTTTGTTTTTGTATTATAGAATTCCGAGGCTGCCGGGTCTATTGCTATCATGATATCTTTTTTGGGTTTGTAGCCTGAGTTTTTAATAGCCTGCATGATGACTTGTAATGCTTCTTCATTTGATTTTAAGTTAGGAGCAAAACCGCCTTCATCACCGACAGAAGTATTGTAGCCTTTTTTCTTAAGTACTTTTTTAAGATGTCCGAAAACTTCGGCACCCATTTGAATAGCTTTACGGATATTTTTTGCACCAACCGGTACAATCATGAATTCCTGCAAGTCGACATTATTGTCGGCATGTTTTCCGCCGTTTAAAATATTCATCATTGGAACCGGAAGCTGTTTACAGTTGCATCCGCCGATATATTCATAAAGGAACCGTCCGCGTGAATCAGCACATGCTTTGGCATTTGCCAAGGAAACGCCAAGAATCGCATTGGCACCAAGTTTGGATTTGTTTTCGGTACCGTCAAGACGAATTAAATAATTATCTAATGAGACTTGGTCGTACGGGTCAACCATATCATTGATAAGAGCCGGTCCTATAATTTTGTTTACATTGGCAACAGCCTTGGTGACACCTTTGCCAAAGAATTCTGTTTTTTTGCCGTCACGAAGTTCGACCGCTTCGTGTATACCGGTTGAGGCACCCGATGGAATAGCTGCACGACCTAATGAACCGTCGGCAAGACAGACATCAACTTCAATAGTTGGAGTACCGCGTGAATCAAGAATCTGACGAGCGTGAATATATTGAAAATCTGACATAATGAAATCCTTTCATAATAGATTTTTCTTACTTTTTGACAACTTATATACACTTAATGGTATCGGCAAGATTAAATTATGTTGAAAATAATGTTTTTCAAGAAATTTACTAATTTTTTTACTTGCGGGTAAATAGTCAAATAGGTATAATTTTTACCGATGTTAGAATCAATCACAAACATTATAAACGCAATTTCCGGCTTTGTATGGGGACCATACATGGCATCGCTATTGTTAGCAACCGGATTAGTGCTGACTGTACGGATGGTGTTAATACAGGTACGTGGGTTTGCCCATGGTGTGGCAATTGCTGCCGGCAAGTATGATGACCCTAATCTTAAAGGTCAGTTAACTCATTTTCAGGCATTGTCGGCTGCTTTATCGGCAACTATCGGAATTGGAAATATCGCAGGTGTGGCTCTTGCATTATATTGGGGCGGACCGGGTGCGATATTCTGGATGTGGGTAACGGCATTTTTTGGCATGGCAATTAAATTTGCCGAGTGTACTTTGGCTATTCAATATCGTAAGATTGACCCCGATGGTAATGTTCGAGGCGGTCCGATGTATTATATTGAAATGGGTATGCCGAAATATTTTAAACCGCTTGCCTATATGTTTGCATCGTTTGTTGCTATTGGTGCTTTGGGTGCGGGAAATATGGTGCAGTCAAATACAATGGCTCACTCGTTAGTTGATGCATTAGCAGTTCCTGCCGAGAGCGAAACAATGTTTCGATGGATATTCGGTTTTATTTTAGCAGGTATGACCGGTGCTGTTATTATCGGCGGTATTAAAAGAATCGGTGTGGTGGCATCTTATTTAGTACCGTTTATGTCTGTTATTTATGTTGTGTCCGGTTTAATAGCTCTTTTTGTAAATTATGATCAAGTTTTACCGGCTTTTCAGTTAATTTTTTATCATGCCTTTAATCCAACCGCTGTCGTTGGCGGTGCCACAGGTGGGGCGACTATTTGGATGACATTCAGCTGGGGCTTACGTCGCGGATTATTTTCTAACGAAGCGGGGCAGGGGTCGGCTGCGATGGCACATGCAACTGCAAAAGTTGACGAGCCGGTTCGTGAGGGGTTAGTTGCCATGCTTGGACCGTTTATTGATACTATTGTTATTTGTTCGATAACTGCATTGGTTATTATATCAACCGGAGTATGGGCGAATGGTGAAACCGGAGCTGTTTTGACCATGACTGCATTTGAGACCGCACTTCCGGGGTTCGGACAATGGATGGTTGTTATAGCTGTTATATTATTTGCGTTCTCAACTATTGTGGCGTGGTCGTATTATGGTGAAAAAGGTATTGAATATCTGGGCGGGTCAAAATCGAAACTTCCATATAAATGGATTTTTATAATATTTACCTTGTTGGGTGCAACGCTTGATTTGGAACCGGTTTGGAATTTTGCCGATGCTGCCAATGGGTTGATGTCGACACCGAACTTGATTGCTTTGATATTCTTATCGGGTGCGGTTGTGAAGATTTCCAAGAAATATATGGATGAGAAAAAAGCCGGCAAACACGTGCCTTATAAAGATAGAAAAGCTCCAGTAGCGTAGGTTGTATTTTGATTCCTGATTCTTTAAAACATCTCATTAAATTTGACAAATTAAAAAAAATTGGCTTTGATCAATGTGATAGTTATGTTCATAAAGATCATAGATGGGTTCTTCCTATAATTTTTGAATATCAAAAAATGGGTGTTTTACCAAAGCCTTGTAAATTGGTTATGTTTGATGCCCATGATGATGGACGTGAAATCTTACAAAAAGCTAAAGAGTTTATAAAAGAAGAGTATGATAAATTAACTACACAAAAAGTAATTAACATTTGCCGAGATCATTTATATAAACTTGATGGTGATTGGGTGAAAGCAGGGATGGAAATGGGGATAATCTCTAACGCGATAGTTTTTGGAGTTCACAGGCATAATAATGAAGGCGATTATACAGATCATAGAGGAAATTTACACTATTTGAAATCACTAGAATCACCAGGTGCAGAATTAAATAATGGAAGAAAATTAGGTGATTTATGTAACAGAATTCCAAATAAAAAAATATGGGATGATTTAAATTGGGTTCATTTAAATCAAAAAGGTTTTGAGTTTAAAAGGTCAGATGAAAAGTTCTTACTAGATATTGATTTAGATTGTTTTGCAATTAACTGGAATGGATATTATTTACCTTGGCCTGAAGAAGTGTATAGAGGAGAATTTTATAAAAAAAGTGATAATCATATTCCTTGGACTGGAAAGAGATTTTTTGATGGACTTGTAAAGCAAGCAGGTTTACTTACTATTGCAATGGAGCCGAATCATTGTGGAGGTGATGAAAAAGCGAATATAATTTTAAATGATATTAATAAATTTTTGTTTGATGATAGGTTAAAACTATAAATTGAATAATTCATGTCTTTTAAAGATGCTAATGTCTTTAACTCTTTGTTGTGTCTGGTCCTGATTCTCTGAAAGAGAATTGAGACCTGACACTAATAACGTCAGTTCACAATTCGCCAAGGCGAATCAGGAACTGACGAAACACAAAACCGGTAACTCATCGATTATGTAGTTATCGTAGGGCGGGATCCCTGTGATCCCGCCTTAGATGGCAGCATCACAGGGATCCCGCCCTACTACTCTTCATATGTGATTGACATATTTACAATCTATTTATAATATATTATATGTCAAAACTACTACGGTATTATGAAAAAGGGAGTATCTACTTTCTTACGGTTGTTACGCATCAAAGAAATAATATCCTTGTATCTTCATATACTTTTTTTAAAGAATCTTTAGACAAAATGGTTTCAAAACATAATATTGAACTCATCGCATGGGTCGTATTACCTGACCATTTTCATATTCTTATAGACCCAAAAGATAATAATCCTGCATCTTTTATTCATGACTTTAAACTATCTTTTGGAGCATATTATCGAAAAGAAAAGAATCTCTATTCAGGTAGAGTATGGCAGAGTCGTTTTTGGGATCATATTATTAGAGACCAGCAAGATTATAATAATCATATAGATTACATCCATTATAATCCTGTAAAACATAGTTATGTAAATAGCCCCTTTGATTGGAATTATTCTTCAATAAATGAATTCGAAAAACGTGGATATTATCAGAAGGATTGGGGAGAAAAGAGAAGAATTGATTTTGACGGTGATTTCGGTGAATAATGATAAGGCAGGATCACAGGGATCCTGCCCTACTACTGCCGCCCACTATATTATATTCTTCAAGATAAAACTGGACAACTGATAATTATAATCGTAAGCTATATGCGGTTTTGAGATAGGTATATTCAGTTTTTATGACAATTGCCGATATATATATAAATGAGATTATTCTAAAGGGATATAGATAATGAAATATTTAGTCACCGGCGGTGCCGGTTTTATTGGGTCAAATATAACTAAAAAATTAGTCGAAAAAGGTGAATCTGTACGGGTTCTTGACAATTTTTCGACCGGTAATATTGATAATCTCAATGCGGTTATCAATGATATAGAACTGATTGATGGTGATATTCGGGATTTTTGGGTAGTTAAAAAAGCTGTTGAAGGGATTGATTATATTTTACATCAAGCGGCTCTTCCATCGGTTCCCCGTTCGGTTGAAAATCCGCTTACCTCAAATGTTGTTAATGTTAACGGTACACTGCATTTGCTTGAAGCTGCCAAAAACGGCGGTGTGAAAAAAATGGTCATGGCGTCATCGTCGTCTGTCTATGGTGATGCTGTGGAACTTCCCAAGCATGAAGGTATGAGACCATCACCGCTTTCACCTTATGCAGTGACAAAACTTACCAATGAATATTATTTAAAAGTATATTGGGAATTATACAAATTCCCGACTGTCGCACTACGCTATTTTAATATCTTCGGAGATCGGAAGAGCACACGTCTGAACTCCAGTCACACTGATATATCTCGTATGCCGTCTTCTGCTTGAAAAAA
>CALCCW010000288.1:0-2980 GCA_937900185.1 uncultured candidate division Zixibacteria bacterium
AGTGGATAATTGATTCCACCCATAGATTTAGCCCATGCCACATGACAAGCAACAGAATCGACAGAAATTCCAAAAAGCTGACAATCATAAGAATCAAATCTTTCTAACAGCTTGTTATACCCCGGAATTTGGTTTGAACAGACCGGAGTAAAATCACCGGGGTAAAAAGCAAGGACAACATTTTTCCGCTTTTGATACCAGCTGAGATTTAGCTCTCCCTCATTATGAGTTTTAAGAGTAAAATCAGGAGCTTTGTCACCTATTCGAAGATTTCTTGTTTCTACATTTGTTTTAGTCACAGTATTATTTCTTGTTTTAAAATATCCAATTAGTTATAAACATTAATGTTCCATTGGGGAATTATGATCATAACTAAACCAATGATGATTCCCGGAAATAGCATTTCGTTCTGCTGTCAGCATTTCATAATGATCGTGTTCCTCGGCAGCAAGTTTGTCAAAAATCTCTCTAAAGACCGGATTATCAATAAGGTTTCTTTGGTCTTGATAATATTTTGTGGCTGCTATTTCTGCTTCAATAGCTAAATTGATAAGGTCTATTTCTGTATTTTTATTTACTTCATGACCTTTTTTTATAACTTCTGATAAAGAGTCAATACCTTTATCCGGTAATGCACCTAATTCTTCAGAAACATATTTTTTATAAAGCTCGATAAGAGTTTCTTTATGACGAGTTTCATCGTTACATAATTTTTCTAATATTTTTTTCGCATTTGTATCATCTGCTTGATCTGCTAATAAGCGATAAAAAGCATATCTGTCTTCTTCGCCTTTGATTGCTTTTTTTAAAATTACGCCAATTTCTTCTTTTGTGTGTTCCATATTATGTCCTATTATAAATTGTTATTTTTGTTGTATATATACAGCTGCTTTTTTCATTCTTTCAACAACCTCTTTCTGCCCTAACACAAAGAGTAAATCATATAAGCCGGGTCCGTTTGGAATACCTGAAACCGCAAGTCTGGTTGGGTGAATCAGTTTCCCTTTTTTCATATCTTTTTCAACAGCAAGCTCTGAAAGAGTAGATTCTATTGTTTCTTTAGTGTATACATCTAATTTTTCAAGTCGTTCCGCAAATTGGTTTAAAATGTCAATAGCTTCGGGGGTAAAGTTTTTTTCATCTGCTTTGGCGTCATATGAGTAATCAAAATCAAAGAAATATTTACTCAGCTCTACAAAATCAGAAACTCTGCGAACTCTTGTTTTTAATATTGAGATAACCGACCTCAGATATTCCCATCTTGTCTCCAACCAGTATTTTGATGTATAACCTGCTTCAACCAAAAGAGGTGCCACTAAGACAGCTAACTCATGGTCTGACTTTAAAGCGATATGTTCTTTATTAAATGCTTCTAATTTTTCTTCGTTAAAAATTGCATTTGAATTATTAAAATTGTTTGGATTAAAAATTTCAATAAGTTCTTGAACGTTATAAATTTCCCTATCAGTTTTTGGCGACCATCCCAACAAGCAAAGAAAATTAAACATTGCTTCAGGAAGGATACCCTCTTCTCTGTACTGGGCAACATCTTTATCACCCAAACGTTTTGATACTTTCTTTTTGTCCGGTCGCAAAATAAGCGGGACATGCCCAAAGGTCGGCAGAGTAAATCCTAAAGCATTGTAAATATGAATTTGCTTAAATGTATTGGTAATATGGTCGTTACCGCGTATAACATGAGAAATTTTCATATCGTTATCATCAATAACAACAGCCAAATTATATGTTGCAGTTCCATCAGAACGAGCAATAATAAAATCTTCTATCTCTCTATTATCACGTTTTAGTTCATGGGATACTATATCATTAAAGCTCGTTTGTCCGTCAGGGATTTTAATACGGATAGCAAATTTTTCACCATCAGCAATTTTTTTATCAATCTCTTCTTGAGTTAAATGTAAACATCTGCGGTTATAGCGTAAAGGTCCCTTGTTCGCCTTTGCTTCTTCACGGTCTGCTGCAAGCAATTCGGGTGAACAGAAACAACGGTATCCTTTACCATCTTTCAAAATCTGTTGAGCATACTTTTCATATAATTCTATACGGTCAGATTGAAAAATTATCTCTTCATCGGATTCGATACCAAGCCATTTGAGAGCTGAAATAATAGGTTCGATTAAGCTGTCATCTGAACGGGCAGCATCGGTATTTTCAATGCGAATCAGAAACTGTCCGCCGGTATGTCGGGCATATAAAAAATTTGCAATTGCCATTCGAGCAGTACCTACATGAAGGTAGCCCGATGGCGAGGGTGCAATACGAACTCTAACTGGTTTATCTGTCATCTGCTGCGGTTCTTCTTTCTTTATCTCTGATTCCTGAACTATATTTTTTTGAATTATTTTCTCTTTTTTATTTAAAACAGGCGGAAGCGGCGGCGGATTATCCTGTTTTTTATATTGCTGCTTAATTGAATCTGACTTTTGCGGCGATACTTTTTGAGGCACAGCAGGTGTAGATTGTTTTTGTTTATTACCGGTGCTTTTCTCCGGTTCCAAGACAAAAGAAATCCCGCCGATAAAACTTGCAAAAATATTATATATAAAAACGACAACTATTTCAAAAGAAGTCAGTACAAAAGCGAATAAAAACGACAAAATAACCGGAGTTGCTACAATGATTGAGTCTAAAGAATTGCTGACATCAAAATTTGTCCCCTGCATTTGGAAAATAGAAACAAGAACGACAGAGAAAACTCCAACTAATGGAGTCATAAAAATTCCTAAGACAAATCCGGCTATTAAATTCACAAAAAATGTTATTTTGAGGAATGCCCAAACAGGAATAGATTTCAGTTCATATCTCATATATCAATAACCAGATCGGAAGAGCGTCGTGTAGGGAAAGAGTGTAGATCTCGGTGGTCGCCGTATCATTAAAAAAAAAAAAAAAAAAAAAATAACAAAACAAAAAAAAAAAACAAACACACAAACTCTATACACAACACCGATACACGACT
>CALCCW010000289.1:0-3899 GCA_937900185.1 uncultured candidate division Zixibacteria bacterium
TTTGCGTCTTCTTGTCACATATTCTTTTTTTTTTTGTTCTGTTTTGTTTTTTTTTTTAATGATACGGCGACCACCGAGATCTACACTCTTTCCCTACACGACGCTCTTCCGATCTGAATAAAACCGTCTGCTGAATAATCGGGAGTCTTTTTTAGTGAAATTTAATGATGATAAACGAGATTTTATGTTTTCCCATTCGGCTTTTGGATATAACGAAAGACAGCCTTCCAGCCCTTTTGTTATAGTCAAATCACCCTCTAAAAGTGGTTTTTCAGCTTCTCCAACAACAGAACGTAATTTTGCCGGTAAAGCAAAACGACCCTTTTTATCCATTGTAGTTTGATATTGCCCTAAAAACCCGCTCACTCTAAATCTCCACTATCTTCCACTTTCAACCAATTACAGCTTTAATTATCATCTTTTTCCCACTAATGTCAAGGAAAAACTGCTAAAAGTTAAAGAAAAAATAAATAATTATAACTCTATAAATATTTATCTGACAAAGAGTAATGAGGAAGAATTTATTGATTTTTTTGCAAGCTGTTTGACTGAAACCAAAAGCAGAGGAATATTTTTCTCTTGACTACATACTCAACAGCTCCAAAAGACTATAATATATAGGCTTAACCCTATATTATTTATTAATCAAAATGAGTGAAACTGCTCTCCCTTATTATTCTCTATTCTCTTATCTACCTATTATACAACAGCTTACCTACTTGAAATCAACGGATTATCCCTCAGGGCTTCTCTGTTGCTCTATAATTGATGAGTTCAAGATGAAACAGGAGCAAAAGATGAAAAAACATATTTATTTGATAATTTTACTACTATGTACCTCTGCAACGATTATTTCAGCAGAAAACACAATACAATACAACCAGCAGCTACTTTCAATTTCGGATAGTAACATCAGCTACGCTAATTTCGATAATATATTACTGCCCAATGGTTTATCTCTTCCATTTCAGACAATATATCTCCCCGTTTCAGAATATGACTCTATTTCTAACATTGCTGTCAATAATCTGAAATCTGAAAAAGTTAGAACTTATGAGAATCTACGTTCTGAAGATATTCCGACTTCATCGGATAAAAATTTGTATGCAAATGTCATTTCATCGGCATCATTTGACAAACTGGGGATGAACCAGATACAAATTATAGATAAAGTAACTATTTCAAATATCAGCTATTTCAAATGTATGATTTTTCCGGTAACCATTGATACCGCCGGAGAAGCATATTTTCATAATGAATCTATTCTAAAATTAGGTGATAAATCTATTACATCAGAACAAATGCTTTCAGAATCTCAAGTAAAAGAATTAAAGAATTCTAAAAATTCTATTTTTAATCGAGCATTGTCAACATCATCACAATATGTCATTATTACAAACCAAGAATTATCAGAATCATTTGCACTGCTTGCATCCTATAAAAATGAAACCGGTATTAAAACTGAGATAAAACTTATTGAAGATATACTGCCTAACTACAGCGGACGTGATGATGCGGAAAAATTACGCGAGTATCTCAAAGAGTTTTATGCCGACGGCGGTCAATATGTTTTACTCGGCGGTGATGAAACCGTCCTTCCTATTAGATATACATATCACAACATAGCATACACTCCAATTGACCTTGAGAACCAGCAGATATGTGATCTTTATTTTGCCGATCTCACCGGAGACTGGAATGCTGACAATGATTCTGTATGGGGTGAAAAATATACCGATTCTGCCGATTTAACACCGGAACTTTATGTCGGAAGACTGCCGTTTAATCAATCTATTGAAGTTTCTCAATACATTGACAAACTGATACAGTATGAAACCAATCAAAAACAGATAGACCTTTCATATTTAGAGAAATCTTTTTTCTTCTGCTCTGACCAAATGAGAGATTATGGAACCGGCGGACAACATGCTCTTATTGCAGCGGCACTCCCTGATTATTTTGAGATAGATACTACCAACGGCGTAGAACGTTCATCAGGCGATGATGCCAACCCGACAAACCTAAGTTCAAAAGAATTGGAACCTGTTCTTTCTGACGGGTTTGGTATTGTCAATATTATTGCTCATGGAAGCAGTATGACTTTTGAAGTTCGCACAACAAATTACAATGAATGGCCGAAATCATATTTTTCAACCGACACAAATTTAGTGGGAAGCGGTATTGTAAGCAATATCGATAAAAATGACAAAACATCGTTGTATATTTCTCTTGGATGCGACAACGGTGCCTTTGATAAAGATCAACCGCCTTTTAATCACTTGAACCCAAGTATAGTAGAAACATTACTTTCACAAAAAAACAGCGGAGCGGTTGGGTTTGTTGCAAACACAAGATGGGGATGGGTCAGTTCGTCTCATCTTTTACAAACAAGGTTTTTAGAATATCTTTTTGCAAATAAAAATCAACCTGCAGTTATATCACTGTATCAAATGAAAGATGATTACTATTACTATCGTGATTTAATCTACGGTATCAATTATTTTGGTGACCCGACAATGATTATTTACACCAAAAAACCTGAATCAATTGATCTTGATGTACAGTACTATCAAAATGAAATAATTGTTACGGCTCTTTCTAACAATCAGCCTCTTGCAGACAGCAAAATTTTCTTAAGTGAAAACAGCAAAGTTATTGCTGAGTATATCACCGACAACAACGGTCAGGCTATTTTGGATTATAAGTTTGATTTAGGAGCAGATTACAAAATTTCTGCTGTCAAAAACGGCTTTACTATCAACCTAAAAGATTATGCACCATCAATAGCAACAGATATAAATGATGAGAACAATCTGGCTCTCCCGACTGCGTATTCTTTGGGGCAGAATTACCCCAACCCGTTTAACCCAAGTACACAAATCAGTTTTTCTCTCCCGGAAAAAGCAGAAATAACCATGCAAGTATTTAATATGCTTGGACAGAATATTAATAAAATTGCTTCTGGAACATACAGTGCCGGAACACATATTTTTGAATGGGACGGCAAAGATTACTCCGGTAATCAGGCAGCAACCGGAATCTATTTCTATCGAATTGATGCATTAGAATTTAGTGACACAAAAAAGATGGTGCTGTTACGTTAGGATTAAACACAATTTGAATATATTTGAGTAGTCAGGAAATTCGCATAGGCGAACCGACCGATCTTAAAAGAAGTTTTTCAACAGTCCGGTTAATTGATTTTGAGAGCTTTTGTTATTTCGACAAGATTTTTACAAATATTCTTAACTGACTCCTGTTGTTTTTTGTCAATTAAAGAACCTTCACTTGAAAATGCACTTCCGGCATTGCCCAATCCAAATTGCCCGGGGATAACATACATCTGCAAATTGCTTAACAAATGTCTGACATGCGGAAGCACTCGAATTCCTCCAAGTCCTCCCGGCGATGCTGCCATAAGACCGACAGTTTTATGCTGGAAACATTCAAGAGGAGGATACCCCTCTACCATACGAGAAAGCCAGTCTATTGTATTTTTAAACAGTCCCGAGAAAAAACCGTTATATTCCGGTGATGAAATCAAAAAACCATCTGCTGAAATAAAAATATCCTTTAACTCACGCACAAGGGGAGGTAAACCTTGTGCCGCCTCGGCATCTTCATCAAAAACAGGAAGCTGATAATCTTTTAAATCAAGAAAAACAACTTCTGCACCAAATTCTTCAAGATACGGGATTGATACTTTAATCAGTTTTTTATTAAACGAGTCCACACGACTGCTTCCTGCAAAAGCAACTATCTTTATTTTTTTAGACATTTATGACCTCTTATAATTTAAGACTAAATTTTTTATTAAAACTGAAAACTGCTCAGCCATCTTATTAGAACTATACGGCAAAATTGATTTTGGTATTGGCATTATTTTTTCAGTTGCTTCT
>CALCCW010000290.1:0-5128 GCA_937900185.1 uncultured candidate division Zixibacteria bacterium
AGTTGATCTGATGTTGAGATTAGTTAATGATGTGAGGTAGCATTATGGACTTGTGGTGTATGTGCATATCGGCTTGGATAACATGTGAAGTTTTGAGTTTGTTATTATTTTTTTTTTTTTTTTGTTTATATTTTTTTTTTTTTTTTTTCAAGCAGAAGACGGCATACGAGATATATCAGTGTGACTGGAGTTCAGACGTGTGCTCTTCCGATCTAATCTTTCTTCATTACGTACTATTGGTATGGAACATATATAAAAAACAAAGATTTATCAATAGTTAGAAATAAAAGTTGCAATTGTACTAAAAGAAATATATTTTAGAGCAGGAGAGAATGACGCAATTTGAAATTCTCTAACACTTAATTAATGAAGGTCGCCTCTTTCTCGTTGCGTTCTCGCCGTGACCCTTTAAGGTAGCGAAACTAAACACAAGAAAGTGACTTTAAATATCCTTTACCTTATTCGTAAGGGAGTTTTTCAAATAGCAGACCTCTCTCCAAAAAAAAACCCGATCGCTTAGGCGAACGGGTTTTTTGTATTTATCTCTCTTAAAACTTAATCTTTCATTGAAGCTAAGAAACGTTTATTGTTTTTCGTTTTCTTAACTCTGTCTTGTAAAAATTCCATTGCTTCAATGGGATTCATCTCAGCTAAGAATTTACGCAAAATCCAAATCTTACTTAATGTCTCTTCTTCTAAAAGCAGTTCTTCTTTACGGGTTGAAGAACGGTTGATATCAATAGCCGGATACACACGCCTGTCTGCCAGTCTGCGGTCTAAGACCAGTTCCATATTACCCGTACCTTTAAACTCTTCAAAAATTACTTCGTCCATACGTGAACCGGTTTCAATCAAAGCAGTCGCAATAATAGTCAAGGAGCCACCTTCCTCGATATTACGGGCTGCCCCAAAAAATCGTTTTGGTTTATGTAAAGCATTTGAATCAACACCACCGGAAAGAATTTTACCGGAATGAGGTACAACTGAGTTATGTGCTCGTGCCAAACGGGTAATAGAATCAAGCAGAATAACAACATCTTTACCACGTTCGGTTAATCTTTTTGACTTTTCCAAAACCATATTTGAAACCTGTACATGTCTCTCGGCAGGTTCATCAAATGTTGACGATACCACCTCGCCATTTACAGAGCGTTTCATATCGGTTACTTCTTCAGGACGTTCATCAATAAGAAGCACAATAAGTATAACCTCAGGATGGTTGGTAGTTATTGATTGGGCAATTTTTTGGAGAATTATTGTCTTACCGGCTTTTGGAGGTGAGGTAATTAAGGCTCTCTGTCCTTTACCAATTGGACTCATCAAATCAATAATACGAGTAGTTAATTCTTCGGGGTTTGTCTCCAGTGTAAACATCTCGTTCGGATAAAGAGGAGTGAGATTATCGAATAATGTTTTATGTTTTGATGCATTCGGACTATCATACGTCACCGCTTCAATTTTCAAAAGAGCAAAATACCGCTCATTATCTTTTGGAGGACGAACCTGCCCTGAAATAATATCTCCTGTTTTTAAATCAAACCGTTTGATTTGTGAGGGTGACACATAAATATCATCCTGCCCCGGCATATAATTGTACCCGGGAGAACGAAGAAAACCGTAGCCTTCTTCTAAAATTTCTAAAACACCCTCTGCAAGAATAACAGATTCTCCGGCAGAAGATTGTTCCATAATTTTATATATCAATTCTGATTTCCGTAAACCTGAAACACCGGGGATATCCATACTTTCGGCAATTTTCAGCAAATCAGCAATTGTTTTTGCTTTTAAATCAGTCAGCTCAGCAGCCATTTCTTATCCTTTATAATTTTTTTTAATACTCATTCATCTTTTAATACTTCAATAGGGGCATCTCCCCATAATTTTTCTAATGCATAAAATGTTCGTACCGGTTCACGAAAGATATGCACAACTACATCAACATAATCAAGCAGAACCCAATTGCCGGTATCCATCCCCTCTTTATGAAACGGTTTTAATCCTTCATCAAGCAACGAATCATACACCGCATTGCTGATAGCTTTTACGTGTATATCAGCATCACCTGAGACAATGACAAAATAATCACAAATTGAAGATATTTTATCCATCTTCAAAATTCTGACATCAAATCCACGTTTGGCAAGAGCAGCTTGCCCTGCTTTTCGAGCTGTTTCTAAGGCTTTTTTTGCCACAATATTTTTACTCTAACTCCTTTGGTTTATTAAGTAATGCATCTATAACAGAATCTTTCCCAATAACGATAGTCGCATTAAGATGAGCCTTGTTATGTTTTAATTCACTATACTGTATCTTTTCAATATCTATGTCTAATAATTTTGCCAGTTCTCTCACACCACCGTTATCTTTTGTCCTGCTGATTAAAAATGTTTCTTTGGAAGGCTGCAGAGTAAACCGTGATGTTTTTATAATATCTAACTGCATATCAGCTAACTCTAACTTTTTGAGATAACTGCCTAATTGTTCTTCCAGTCCATTTTCCGCACCCGCATTAATAATTTCTATACGAAGATTATATGCAGGACCAACTACTTCTTTTGCGATTCCATTGTTTATTTGAACGGCATAAATGATTATAAAAATCAAGACAATAATTGCTGACGCAATTAAACCAAATTCAAATAAATGCCTATATGAGGACTTTTTTATATGCTTATCTTTTGATACCATTTATATTTATTTTTATATGTGGAAATTTTTTAAAGTGAAATTAGGCGGGAGGAAAATCAATTTTTTTACTTCTCATTATCCTTTCTTATCTTCAACGAAGAAATGAATCATGTAAATATCCACTTGAATAGTATGGGTTCATATAATTATTATTTGTACCTCCGTAACTCTGCATACCAACAGAGATAGAAAAATTCTTAGATGGTTGATAATTTAAGAGAAAACTTGGAAGTATATCAGCTGTACTATTGGCATCACCCCAAATAGCACCGGGGTTATGAGCAATACCTACATTTAAAGCAAGCGACAGTTTTGATGAAAATTCATAATACATTGAGGTGTTCAATATACCAACTGAACTTGAATAATTACCACCTGAAAAAAATGATACTGAATAACTGCTCGACCATTTAATACGGGAAAAATCTAATAATGAAAATGGTGTAACAGCAGGTTTTAAATTATATGACGAAGAGTTTTGAACTTTTTCAATTGATGCATTATCAGCAAGTTGTGCCTGTACTGATGTAACAGACAAAAACAATAAAATTACGAGTAATTTTTTCATCGGTTTAAACCCTTCAAACTATCAAAACCTAATCGGTAGGCTCATCGCTTATATTAAATGTAGCTGTTTTCTTTCATGAGGTCAATAAAAAACCTCTATTTCTTTTATCGACCAAACTTATTCGCTCTTTTATACTTATAACGTTTAAAAAGAGCAAAAAGATTAATAAAACTTATAATCTGTCTTTAAACTTTTCAGTTAATACTGCCAACTGCTCAACAGAATTTATACCCTCACCCTCATCAGGGTCATCCGCAACTACAACAGAAACAGGCATGCTATTATCATACAACACCTTAACGCAATCGGTCAAATAATACTCCCCTTGAGAATTATCTTTTCCAATCTTTTTAAGTGATTCAAACAGTACAGAATTATTAAAACAAAATGTTCCCGTATTTATCTCATTAACCAGCAGTTGTTCTTCGGTGGCATCTTTTGCCTCCACTATTTCTTTCAGATTATCTGTTCCGGCTTCTCTGATAATTCTGCCATACCCTTTTGGCTCGGCAACAATCGCCGAGAGACAAGATGCTTTTGCATCGGTCTGCTCTAAAACATCAATAAGACGTTGAATAGTCCCCGAACTTAAAAAAGGAACATCCCCCAAAGCGATAAGTGTATTACCGTCAAAATCAGCAAGAGAATCTTTCGCCATCATTACCGCATGACCGGTTCCATTTTGTTCATGCTGCCAGACAAATTCAACCGGATACGATTCCAAAGCTGCTTCCACCATTTCGCCCTTAAAACCAATAACAACTATGATTTTATCAAAGTTGAGTTTCTGAAGTGTCTCGACAACATATTGAATCATCGGCTTTCCCTTTATCTCATGGAGAACTTTGGGAAGTTCCGATTTCATACGGGTGCCTTTTCCGGCAGCCAAAATAACCGCGGCTTTTTTCATAGAATATTTGTCCCCTGTTTATAAAATTTTATAATGAGATTTCTTTGTTATTGGCATCAACATGCACAACTGACGGTTTAAAACCATCCAGTTCATCTTTATGAAACTGTCCATACGAGATAATAATAATCAAATCACCTTTACACCCTTTGCGAGCGGCAGCACCGTTTAAAGCGATCGTACCGGAATCGGCAGGAGCTTCTATTACGTATGTTTCCAACCGTTCGCCATTATTGATATTCACGATAGCGACTTTTTCATACTCAACTAAATCGGCAGCATTCATAAGAGTTTTATCAATAGAAATTGAACCGATATAGTTAAGATCGGCATCGGTTATAGTGGCACGATGGATTTTTGATTTACAAACTGATATTAACATTGTTATCTCATAATTCCTATGTTCAGTCGCAAAATATAGCTAAATCTCTCAAAATGGCAAGTTGAATAAACAGCTTTTTAAATTTTTATTTGTATCTATATAACCGCTTATTGCTCAAAAAGTTGCAAATAAATTCAATTAGGTAGCAGTTCCGTTGGTTTGAAATCATCAGATTTCATAATAGAGAAACCCGACTATAATTTAAAACCTAAAAAATATCTTATGCGTTTATCTGTACCCAATTACGGGCAGGAAAAATCTCCAATTCCTCTGAAATATGATCAATAGCGGTTGATAAATTTTTCCAACTCACTCTATGCTTTGCTTTAGATGCCCGTAACCAGCGATATTCAGAATTTTCATCAGATAAAACGACATCCGCTTGTTCATCGACTACTACAACTATGAGCGGAAGTACCCAAATAGAGTCATATTCCGGCTCATAAAATTGGACTATCCAAAGACTTCCGCAAGGTGTTGTGCCATGGGTAGGAATGAAGCTGAGAAACTGTACAATTCCGGTAAAGAGCCTACTGTAGAAAAACTTCTTGAGCAAGATGCTGAAATTGGGCAATTAAAA
>CALCCW010000291.1:0-9640 GCA_937900185.1 uncultured candidate division Zixibacteria bacterium
ATATACTGTCTTTTAGTTGTTCTGGATATTTTTTTTCGTTTGTTGTTTTTTTTTTTTTTTCTTTTTGTTTCTTTTTTTTTTAATGATACGGCGACCACCGAGATCTACACTCTTTCCCTACACGACGCTCTTCCGATCTGTCACCCTGAGCGGAGTCGAAGGGTCTTGAAAGACAGATTGGACTTTATCAACAAGCCCGCTTGCGGTGGGATGAGATAAACCTCACCTTTGTTAAATTACTTTTCATAATCTAAGAACAAATATATCGAACAGTTTGTCAATTATAAAAAAGTAGGTTGAGTTCATGAAGCCACCGAAAGGTGGATATAAGAACCCGACAATCTTTTAGCGGACAACAGCCCCCCTCTTCACACATTTCTTACAAACCCTCACTACTTTCTTATAACATCTTATCCTATGAATAACTTAATTAAGAAGGAAAAATTTCTATGCACAAAAACACTACAAAAAATATTACCGAAAATGGCTTTAAGCCATTTTTTAAGGCAAAGCCATTTCGCTGTAACAGGCTAAGGCTGTTATGTTTACACCGAAAAATAGTATGAAAAAACGACTTTAAAAAGATGTTTTATATACGACTGATCCCATTTTAATCTGACCCTTCGACCCCGCTTAGGCGGGCAGGGTGACTTCGTGTTGCAATAAAAAAGCGAAACATTGAATAATGCTCCGCTTTAAAATTATAATAAAAATAGCGATACTGCTTACCCCAAAAATGGGTATTTGTAATCATGTGGTGGAACAAAGTTTTCCTTAATTGAACGAGGAGATGCCCAACGAAGCATATTTTGAATACCGCCTGCTTTATCATTTGTTCCCGATGCCCGTCCGCCGCCAAATGGTTGCTGTCCGACAACAGCACCGGTTGGTTTATCGTTGATATAGAAATTACCTGCCGCATGACGAAGGGTCCGTTCTGCAAGTTCGATAGCTTTTCTGTCAACAGCAAAAATAGCCCCTGTTAAAGCATACGGAGATGTTTGGTCTAAAATATGAAGTGTCTTGGCATATTCGCCGTCATCATAGATATAAATACACATAACAGGACCAAAAATTTCTTCTTCCATCAAACGAAATTTAGGATTTGTTGTCACAACAATAGTCGGTTCGATAAAGTATCCTTTAGATTTATCATATTCACCACCGACAATAATTTCGGCATCATCGGCATTTTTTGAATAGTCAATAAATTTGGTAATTGTATCAAAAGCGGATTCATCAATAACCGCATTGACAAAATTTCTGTAATCTTCAGGGTCACCCATTTTGAGTTCTTTAGTCATTGATACTAAATCATCTTTGATATTTGCCCAGACAGATTGGGGGATATAACAGCGTGATGATGCCGAGCATTTTTGACCTTGGAATTCAAATGAACCGCGAACGATTGCAACTGTTAGAGCTTTTTGGTCACATGAGTTGTGTGCCATGATAAAATCTTTACCGCCTGTTTCACCAACGATACGTGGATATGCTTTGTAGTTGGCGATGTTTGTGCCGACTGTTTTCCACATATTTTGAAATACTGCCGTTGAACCGGTGAAATGAATACCGGCGAGATTTTCATTTTTCAAAACAGTATCACCAATAGCAGCTCCGCGGGCGAAAATCATATTGATAACTCCGGCAGGAAGTCCTGCATCGCGGAAAATTTGCATGAGCAAACCTGATGTATAGGCGGCTGTTGATGCAGGTTTCCAAACGACAACATTACCAAGCATGGCAGGAGCTGATGGAAGGTTGCCATTTATAGAGACAAAATTAAATGGAGTTACTGCAAAGATAAATCCTTCAAGGGGACGATGGTCGAGTCTGTCCCAAATTCCGGGAGCGTTGCCCGGTTGGTTATGGTAGATTTCCTGCATGTAGTAGGCGTTATAGCGGAAGAAGTCGACTAACTCACACACAGCATCAATCTCTGCCTGATAAATATTTTTTGAATGAGCAAGCATTGTGGCAGCATTCATTTTGTGACGATATGGACCGGCTAACAGGTCGGCAGCTTTTAAAAATATAGCCGCACGATGTTCCCATGGGGTCGCTTCCCAGCCGTTTTGAGCTTGTAAGGCAGAATCAACTGCTTTTTGAACTTCTGCTTCACCACCTTGATAGTAGAATCCAAGTTTTAGTTTGTGGTTGTGTGGGGCAAAAATATCAACTTTTGTATCAGTTTTTATTTCTTCTCCACCGATAAACATCGGGATTTCTACCGGATTATTTTTTAATTTTTTAAGTTCAATCTCTAATACTGCCCGTTCTGCAGAACCGGGGGCATAGTTGAGAATTGGTTCATTCTTTGGCATCGGGACTTTAAAGATTCCCATTGTGACCTCCTAAAATCGGCGTTCAACGCCATATAAGTTCATTTTTTCACACATTATTTCTAAAACTAAATACTGCGTAAATGTAATAGAAAATAGCAAAGGGGCAAGAGTTTTCGCATAGAAAATGTAGGACAATGTGAAAAATGTTGGCATTCTATCAGTTTTTTAGGAATGTGACCTAAATATTTTGACGTGTGAACCGAAATAAATAAACAGAACTATTTATATATGGATGTAAAAAAGTCTCTATAGGATTGGAGTATTTTTGGATTTACTGATAAAAAACGACCCCAACGGGAGTCGAACCCGTGTCGCCGCCGTGAAAGGGCGGTGTCCTAGGCCTCTAGACGATGGGGTCATATATACCAATTGCTTTGGGGCTGTATTATACACTTTTTTCAGACCCTGTCAAGATATTTCATCTTTTCACAAGAGTTTTCAAGAACAATTTTGCCCGAAAATGCTGTTTTGCGAATTTTTATTATATTTTAAGAGCAATAGTATCCATAGCAATACAAAATTACCTTGTAAAAAGCACAACAGTAAAAATTATTATATAACATTATTTAAAATGATTTTTGCGGTATTGGCAATTATAAAATTTAATATTCTGTATATTATTGGATACAAGGAATTTAACGATTTATTTTAGTTGACAGATATTGTCAATATAAACGATATTTTGTGTAGAAAAAATATGTTGGAATAGAGTAGTTAAAACTAATAGAAAATAGGAGATTACTATTGGAAAATTTTTTTAATGGATTAAACTTTTTAACCTCACCAATTGACACTCAATAATAAATATAAGGAGTTATTGAAGCATGAAGCTAAAACTGTTCAGTGTCATCTGTATTTTATTGCTGTTAATGACAGCATCGGTTTTTTCCGCTACGACAGGGAAAATCACCGGTGTGATAACGGATGCCGGTAATCAGCAGCCGTTAGTTGGCGTTACAGTAGCAGTACAGGGCACCTCACTGGGTGCTATTACCGACATCGATGGTCGGTATATTATTCTAAATGTTCCGGTTGGAACATATACTGTAAAAATCAGTGCTATAGGATATCAATCTGTGGAAGTTTCACAAATTGATGTGCATGCTGATTTAGCAACATATCAAAATCATGGGTTAAGTTCAAAAGTAACAGATATTGACAAAACAATTTCTGTTATTGCTAAAAACCCTATGATTATCAAAGACAAAACAACAACAATCAATATCGTCAAAGCTGAAGAGATTCAAGCTCTTCCTACAAGAGGTTTTGATCAGATTGTTGGTATTCAGAATTCAGTTGTTCGTATGAATTCCAATACTGATATTGCCCAGCGTGGTGGAGCTGCTCAAAAATCGAGCGGTCCTTCTGTGAATATTCGTGGTGGTAGACCATCAGAAGTTGCTTACTATATTGATGGTATTTCACAACAAGATCCTTTAACAGGTCTTTCTACTACCAATATCTCAAACAATGCTATTCAGGAAGTTTCTATCCAGTCGGGTGCATTCTCTGCTGAATATGGTAATGTCATGTCAGGTATTGTGAACGTTATAACAAAATCCGGCGGAGATGAGTATGAAGGTACTATTGAAGTCGTGACGGATAACTTTGCCAAAAGCAATAAAAAAGTTTACGATCAAAACTATTATACAGCCGATGTCTCCGGTCCTATTCCGGGACTTGAAAATGGTTATTTTGCTTTATCCGGTGGACGTACCTATCTTGGAGATCGCAGCCCGTCTCCAAGAACCGAAGATATTTTTCACCAATATAATATACCGGCTCCCAATGGAAATATGCTGCCGAATAATGCCTCTTCAAGTTGGCAGTATCAAGGTAAATTTACGTATGATATTTCTCCAAATATTAAATTGACCTTAAATGGCAATGGGTCTCTTGACAATTGGCAGAGTTATCGTCATTATTATAATAACCCGAGCGATCCAAATCAAATTGCTCATACACCTCGTACAGAAGATAAGAACTTTGCTGTTAGGGGACAAATTACTCACACTCTCAATGCTAATAATTTTTATAACTTAGCAGTTTCGTATTTTAACACCCAGCGTTTTACCGGTGATGGTGTTTTGATGAAAGATTTAGCTGCTTACAGCAGAGATTTTACAAATCCGGAATATGATGAATATACATTATTCCGTGAGGGCGATGATAATGGTATATCGTATTATGGCGGGTATCTAAAGAGAAAATCTGAGCATATTGCTCTTAAAGGTGATTTTACTTCCCAAGTAGATGCTTCCAATACGGTAAAGTTTGGGTTTGATTTCCAGAAACATACTCTCAGAAGATTCAGTCATGGATTTGCTACTGAAAAAAATGATTCACTTAAAACTCCGGAATTATATCTTAACCGCTATGGTTATGATTCTTTGGGTAATGAGTCTGATAATGAAGGTTATAAAAACAGTACAAAAAAACCGGTATTTTTAGGTTTGTATATTCAAGACAGATTTGATTGGCGCGGATTAGTTGTCAATGCCGGTCTTCGTTATGACTATTTTGACTATAAAGCTTTAAGGATTAAAAACCTCAATAATCCTTTTGACCCGGATACTTTAAATGCAGCTGATAAAATTCTTGATGAATCTGATTTAGAGGCAAGTAAAAAATATTCAAGATTTTCACCTCGTTTAGGTATCTCATTCCCTATTTCTGATGTGACTCAGATGCATATTAACTTTGGTAAATTCATCCAAAGACCGGATTTACAAAATTTATATGTTGGGTATGATTACTTTGAAGCACGTAATGGTGCCGGTTTCTTTTCAGTCTTCTCGTCTCCAAACTTAGAACCTGAAAAATCTACCCAATATGAAGTAGGTATAACTCACCAATTAGGTGATTTTACTTCATTTGACATTACCGCCTACTACAAAGATGTTCAGGACCTTACATCAGGTGCTGAAATTTCACCTGCTATTCCTGTAACATACAATGTTTTCTCTAATGTTGATTATGGTACAATTAAAGGTGTTGACTTTGGTTTTACAATGAGACGCAATAAAAACATATCTGCTTCTCTTAAATATAGTTTAAGTTATGCATCAGGAACCGGTTCTTATGCGGGTACCAATAGAAATATTCTTTGGAAAAATGCATCGGGTATTCCAAAAACAACAAGTCCGCTTGTTTATGACCAACGCCATTCTATTATAGGTAATGTTCATATCAGTTCCGGTAAGGGTGAAGGTCCTGAAATCGGTGGATTCAAACCTTTTGAAAATATAAGTTTTAATACTCTCTTTCAGTTGGCTTCAGGTACTCCATATACACCAACGAAGCCGTATGATGCTGTTACTGCTATTTCTGTTAAACAGGAACCAATAGGTGGTGTTAATTCTGCCAATTTACCTTGGCAGGCTACTGTTGATGTAAAAATTGAAAAATCATTTACAGTCTCAGATAAATATAAAATAGTTCCGTATTTCTGGATACGAAATCTTTTAGATAAAGAGAATATTGTTGCGGTCTATGAAGGTACCGGCGAAGCAAATACAACCGGTTTCTTAAATACGACTGCAGGTGAACAAAATATTACTGCGGATGGTCAAGATTACTTAGACCGCTATAGTTTGCTTGAAAACAATCCAAAGAATTATGGCACACCACGTATGATTTACTTTGGACTTAGAGTATCATTTTAATGAGATATGAGGAATAGACAATGAAATTAAAAATATTTGTTAGTTTGCTGATTTTCCTTTTTGCTCTGCCGCTTATTGCAGCACCACCGCAACAGGGAAAAATCAGTAATAGTGGAAATTCATTAACTATCGATAATACGACCCTTATCGATGTTAATAGAATTTTGATGTTTGTTACAAACCACGGTAATTTTGGGCGTGATTTAGGCGGTACTTTTGGATACGATTATGGTACTTGGTATCCGTATACCGGTAATATTGATGACTATTATAATCACACTATTTTTGGTAAATTTTCACCTAACTACGCATCTGGTTTATGGGTCGGCGGTACCGACTCTATCACCGGTGATACTTTGGTGACAGTTGCTGAATACAGTGATGAGTATGTTCCCGGACCAATGTCCGGTGGGACTTTCATGACAGATAATGTGAACTTTAGAAACTTTAAACTTTTTAAAGATTCATTATATAAAAATCCTAATCAGGATTATTTAGACTATATGGAATTTGCTGTCCCGGATCAGGGTGCTCCTGTTTGGACGCTTGATAACAATGACTTTATGGTTGACTCTTTAGGTGATACTTTAGTTATCAGAGTAGATGAGGAAGTTTCACCGCCGGATACTACCGTTCTTGGAAAATTAGGTGATCCGCAGGTGTTAGGTGACCAATTTATATGGTCTGTTTACAATGATGCTGACGCTTCACAACATACTAATATGAGTACTGCTCCCTTGGGTCTTGAAGTAAAACAGGCTGTTTACGGTTGGAAATCTGATGACGCCAAAGGGGATATTGTTTTTATTAGATATAAAATATTCAATAAAGGTTCAAGAGTTATTGAAAATACCAGTTTCTCTATTTGGTGTGACCCTGATTTAGGACAGGCATCTGATGACTTTGTCGGTTGTGATACAACTTTGGGGTTAGGTTTTGTTTATAATGATAATAAAACAGACCAAAGTTATTCTATGGGAGCAGTACCAAGTATGGGCTTTGATTTCCTTCAGGGACCATTGGTGGCAAAAACTGACCCAAGCCAGCCTGATGGAAAAATGTGGGGACAGACATATTCTGATTCTACAAACTTAGGGATGGAATCATTTAATAAATATATCAATGGTACTGACCCAGATGATGAAGTACAGGCGTACAACTATATGCGTGGGTTAACTCGTGATGGTCAGGCGTATGTTTACAATGGTCAAGAATTAAGCTATGTACTTTCAGGTGATCCTGTTTCAAGTACCGGTGATTTAGATGTTGCTTCTGCTGACCGCCGTTGGATGCAGTCAACCGGTCCTTTGACTTTCCGCCCCGGCGACTCTACTGAAATATATGTTGCTATGGTTGTTGGTCAGGAAAATAATAATATTACATCTATTTCACTTATGAAGTTTAATGATCGTATTGCTCAAAAACTTTATGATGATGATTGGCAAGCAATAAAAGATCCTACTCCACCTGCTTTAAACTGGTTTCAAGACGAAAATTCAGTTTCTATCGCTTGGAATGATACATCAGAAATTAACCACGGTTCTTATCCTTTTGAAGGATATACAATTTACCAAGGTGAAACCAAAACAGGTCCTTGGGTCAGAGTTGCAAATTATGACTTAAATAATACTATTAAAGATGTTGTTGATGAGCAGTTTAATCCTGTAACAGCATTTCCTGAAATTGTGAGAATTGTTGAAGGTACTAATAGTGGAGTTATAAGACATATTACTCTCACTGATGATATTGTAAACGGTGGTAAACTACGAAATCTTACAGAATATCACTATAAAGTCGAAGCGTATTGTATTTCTCCAAATGCTGCTTTAGGTCTGAAGAAAACAAACGCATCTTCAAGTATTTCTTTGACTCCTCAAATGACTGTGCCGGATATTGTTTATGATAATGATGCTGAGGATTTATTAGAAGTTACACATGTTTCCGGTGTGTCTGATGGTATTATTACTCCGGTTGTTATGAATCCTGATTCGTTAACCGGACATACATATCAGGTAGTGTTTGCTGATACGTTAGGTATTGTTATTGATACAACTGTACCGGATCCAATTAATGATCCGGGTGTATTTGTAATTGATTCAATAAATATTGCATGGCACTTAATTGATGTTACCACAGGTGATACATTGCTGTTTTGGCAGACAAACCAAGACGGTAGTGAAGATTATCCTATCGTAAATGGAATCCAGGTTAAGGTTTCCGGACCTGCTTTAGGATTTAAGTCGTTCCAGTGTGTAGCAAATGCTGCCGGTGTTATTGACCCTCCTGAATCAGCAGGTGCTCCATGGTATGGATATCCTGTTCCAACAGGTGTTGATCCTGACGGTTATGTAACCGATGGTCAGCAGGTTGGTGATGGTCTTTGGATGTTTGCAACAGGTGATAACGGTGGTACAAACGGTGGTGGTAACCGAGGTTCTTATGATGCGTTTTTATCGAGAACATTCCGTGATGACCCCGACCGAATTGCTCGTTTAGGTATTTATGATTGGGAAATGAGATTTACCGGTTCTAATGATAACCCGGGAGTTAATGGTGGGTATGTATTAGAAGCATTTTCGAGCGGAATGGCATACTGGGCTCCATTTGAATTATGGAGAACAGGTGTTGGTACACCTGATGACCCATCTGATGATTTACGGTTAATACCATGGACTTATGGTGATGGTGGTGATTCTCTTTACTATATGTCTAATTGGGGGACAGATTCTATTGTAGTAGATTCAGCAGTTAATCCTCCTGATACGACTTTCTTTGGTAATAACGGTTATGAACATTCTATCTCAGGCGGTGATAATGATCCGTATACTGATTGGATATATTGGGCTATTCCTGCTGATACTTCAGGTAATTTAGCAGAAACAGGTGTTGACTCTGCATATATGGTCTTTGAAAATGCTGCAATTGCTGACCCTACAATGGCTGCTTGGGAATATAATGAACTCCGTGTTATGGATCGTACTGTGTTAGTAAACTGGAATGGTGGTGTACAACCTCCGTTTAATCAAGCTCTTCCAGAAGAAGGAACAGTCTTTAGATTCTTAACAGGTAAGCCAAATGCTCCGACAGATGTATTCTCGTTTACAACATCTGCTCCTGAACAGCTTACTGCTAAAAATGAGGCAGTGCTTGATAAGATTACTACTGTACCAAATCCGTTCTATCTCTATAACGACTATTCAAAGTCACCGGGTGTGTACGTTTTGAAATTCCATCATTTGCCGACATTATGTACTATTTCAATTTATAATTTGGCAGGTGAGTTAGTTAAAACAATTGAAAAAGATGATGCCAAAACAGCAATTGCTGATTGGGATGTCTTAACAGATAACGGTCTTCCGGTAGCATCTGGTATTTATATTTATGTCGTTGATGCCCCCGGATATGGTCAAAAAGTTGGTAAAATGGCAATATTTGTAGAACAAGAAGTTCTGGATATTTACTAACAAAGGAGAAACAAAGAATGAAAGAGAAAAGTGGGAGAGTGTGACTCGTGCGCCTCGTGTTAGGTCGTTCTACGGCGGATGCAGGGAACGAAGCGAGAGTCGGAGATCGGAAGAGCACAAGTATGAAGTCCAGTCACAAGGATAGAGCTCGGATGACGTGGGCGGG
>CALCCW010000292.1:0-33278 GCA_937900185.1 uncultured candidate division Zixibacteria bacterium
AGCTCATCCGTTAGGCGCATTTCGATCTTGCAGAGGAGGACAAAGATGCCTAGCAAATCTGATATCGAAAAAGCGTGGGAGAAGGCAAAGCCTATACGCGGCAAGAATCCTGATAACTGGAGAAGGGATGCCAAGGGCAACATTATCAGGCGCGGCTCATATGGGACGCAAGGTCAATATGGCTGGGAGATTGATCACAAGAAGCCTAAGGCAAAAGGCGGATCCGACAGTGCGCGCAACATCCAAGCCCTTCATCGGAAGGTCAACCGCCAAAAGTCAGATAAATACAGGTGAGAGGAAGGCATAAAGAGAGTGGCACCATTCTGGGAGTCGTTCCTCTCGAACGCCCTTGCAACCTTTCTTGGCGCTATTGTTGGCGTGCCAATCGCGCTATGGCTATCAGGCTATCAGAACCGCCGAACAGAGAAGGAAAAGCGGAAGAAGATACTCTCGCTGCTTAAGACCGAGCTTGAGTACGATCAGGGACACGTTTCAGACTGGCTGACAGCCCAGTCTCCAAGGGCGCAGACCGGGATCCTTGCGGGGCTTCTCAAGGATGAGCTGTGGAGGGCATTTTCGGATGGTGGAGAGCTTCAGTGGATCAAGGACATTTCCATCCTCGACGAGCTTTCATCTGCATACGACTTGGTCCGCGCCATAAGATACCTTGCGGAAAAGCATTTTGATTCGGTGCAGTTCCTGACCAGGGGCAATTCGCCATCTCTTGGCGAAGGCTTGCTTCTGAATCTTCGCAATGCGTGCGAATCCTTCGTCAACGTCTACTCCCGAACTGCTCTTGAGTCGAAAGAGGATGAGGTAGAAGATTAACACCCAGCTCCTCTCGAAATGCGCCTAACCCCTCGCTGCAGCCGACCCGCGGGCGGCGGGCCGGATGATGATTGGATATGAGATAGGGAGGGGGCGAGGTCAATGATGAATCATATGTCGGGCGGCTGAGCTCGAGGCCGTTAGGCGCATTCAAAACTTTATTGAAGGGCATACATAGGCATATGAGTATAAAATTTTCCATCCAATCCTCAAGCCCCACACTTTTGGAGAAAGCCACCAATATTGCCAAAGAGGTCGTGCAAAAATATATTAGCGACGATATCGTTGGGATTGTCTTTTTGGGAGCGATAGCCCGCGGTTATTTTGATCATTCGGCAGACATTGATATATCAATATTCAAAAAACAGGCATCAGATATTCATCTGGAAAACAAGTTTTTTAAGATTGATGGCATTGAAATCCATCTTTGGCTATCTGACTATGAATTCGAAATCACGAATTCATGGGATATGGCTAGAAGGTGGACATATTCACAGGGACAGATCTATTTTGATCCACAGGAAATGATATTCCAATTACTCGAAGAAAAGGTTCCACTGAGTTCGGAGGAAAAGAGATGGTTGATAATGTCAGGGTTTACCCTTTCGGAGTGGTATGTTAATCGTTTGACCCAATTATGGATTGAGCGAGGCAATATCATCAGCGCACATCATATGTTCGACCAAGGAATTAATTATTTCTTCGATATGCTATTTGGTCTTAATAATGAGTTAGTAGCTGACATGAAATGGCGATATTACTGCGTAGAGAAACTTGAACGATTACCTCACAATTTTCAAGATCGGATAAAAGATATAATGATTCTACATTCATTTACAGCAGATGAGTTAGAAAGGCGGAAAAGAGTATTCATGGAGATGTGGGGAGAATTGAAACCGATTGTTGAAGAAGAAGTGCAAATGTCCTTAGATCGGAAGAGCGTCGTGTAGGGAAAGAGTGTAGATCTCGGTGGTCGCCGTATCATTAAAAAAAAAAAGAACAACACATAAAGAAAGTAAGGTTTGTTATGAGTTTATCCCCGAATGATATTCGTAATTATGAATTTCCTAATCAGATGCGTGGGTATGACAAAGAAGAAGTCGATTCATTTTTAGACCAAATGGCTAATGAGTTAGAAAATTTAAAACAAGAATCTCTTAGATTGTCAATGGAGAACGATTCAATAAAAAGTCAGCTTGATAATTTAAAACAGTTTGAAGATTCTATCAAAGGGGCAGCAATTGATGCCCGTAAAAACGCTGACTCTACAATGTCATCAGCCAAAACAGAAGCTGAAAAAATATTGTCTGCTGCTAAAACCAAGGCAGAAGAATTGGTTTCGTCAAAAGAAGCAATGCTGTCAGACTATAAAAAACAGCTGAATAGATTAGAAGCTACCAAGCAGTCATTTGCAAGTGAAATAAAAGAGATGATTCATATACATCTCAGAATGATAGAAAAAATATCAGAATCAGAATTTAGCTATAATTCTGAAACAGAATCCGGTAATGCACCAAACGCCGGCGGTTCAATTGAAGTTACCAATTCATCAGAAGTAGAACGAAACGAAATGACATCGGTAGGCACAGAGCCGAGCAGTGAACCTATGGTAACAGAAGAAGCGAATGCCGCAGAAGAAATTATAGAAGTTGCTGAAAAGACTCCTGTTGATCCGGAACTGGCAGATGCCTTAGCAGGCTATGAACAACCCAAAAAAACTTCTGAAAAAGTTTCTCCTGAAACGATGATTGGCTCCGGTATAATTCCAAAACAGGGAGAGGTTGTTGAAACTACCAAGCGTGCCGAAGATATTCCCGAAGGGTTTATAGCCGGAAACGCAGTAGAGGAAACTGATGAATCTGAAGCTGATACCGGAAAAGTAAACTTAGCCCCTGATGCTCAGGAAGAATCTTGCGAGCATAATGCTATTTCTGTTGACGATGAGACAGTTAACCCTGAAAACATTGTTAAAGAACTTGATAATGTAGTAGCGAAATTTGAAGAAGAGATGGATAAAGCGGAATCAAATTGATGTTTGAATACACATAAAAAAACCGGTTCAAATATGAACCGGTTTTTTTATAACTATATTTTCTTATTTATTGACAGCACAACCATCCATTGATTTACATTTGTCACACCAACTTACTTTTTTACCATCAGCAGTAATAGATTGAACATCCATAGTATTTACATACATGATATATAAAACAGGATTTAATATATAAAAGTTCCATAATCGTAGAAACAAAGATTATTATATACAGAAGCTACATGCTGTGCTGTTTTGTATTATTGTTTTTGTGAGCAGGTATCCATTGTTTGATGGACTGTACACCAACTGATAATCTTATCTCCAATTGCATACGAAGTTAGATCAATCATATTAGCTTTGGCAAAATGGAATCCCTTGACAGTAATTGGTTGATGCATCATACTTGTATCTGAAAGTAATTTTTCTGAATATTTATTTGGCAGAATAGTGAGATAGGTGCCATTTTGAGTTTTTAGTCTTATATTATGACCGCGTATTTTACATTCTGAGCGGGCACCATTTTCTTTGAGATCGCATCCTAAACAGACAAGTTCTCCATTAAATGTTCTTTCAACCCCGGTCGTTTTTTGGTTATGAACTTTTCCTGAATAGACATTTTCGTCTTTAGCATAAGCACTACTTATTACCAATACAATAAAACAGATAATCAATAAGATTATTTTTTTCATTTGAAGCTCCTTAATTTTATTACATTCTTTTTGAGAAAAATGTAATAAGAGAAATTGATATAAACTTGTTTTGAAGAGAGTTTTGTTCTCTATTATTTCTATTTGTAATATTTTCAAATCCGGCTTCTGCATCAAGATAAAAGTTTTTAAGTAAAAATCCTTTAAATTGTCCGCTGATTCTGTTTGTTTTCTCTACAACCCCAAATGGGAAAGGTTCAGAATAGTCATTATTTTGCTCAAGCCATGGTTCGCTCCACTCATCTGTGATATTTCCCTCACCTTTTCGCTGAGAGGTAAAGTGAAGAGAAACTGAACGTAAGGGAGTAATCCATTTTGACAGAGTGAGATTTAGTTTGTCATAATCATTAGTATCAAAATATCCGAGAGACCTGTTTTCAAAAGTATATTTATTTCGTTCATACGCTTGGTTATATGTTCGGTTGGTTATTTTGATATATTCCATTCTGAGGTCATACGATTGTACAATATCTGAAATATATCCGCCAATTATTGCTCCATATTGGTTTGGCTCTTGGTCACCTTGGGTGTTTTTTTCAATTTGATAATCATCTATTAATAATTGACCGTATAGCTTAAAGTTTTTTATAGGGTAATATCTAAAATCTATTCCAAGAAAACTGTTGTCGTTGATATTGTTGTTTAGTTGTTCGACATGGTATGACAACAAAGGATTTAGATAGTTCATTTCAACAGTCCGTCCTATTCCGCCAAAGATAATCGACTCAAACAGACCGACATTGAGTTTTTTGTGTAGTCTTATATCAAGACGGTGTCCGGCAAAATATCTGTTGTCAAAAATAGATGTTGTTAAATCTGTTTCAAGCTGATCAAGTTTTGCTAAGCGGTATGTGAGAGCGAATCGTTTATATGTAAATGTATACTGAAAACCATCAAGAGCATTTGATTCAGAGAGAAGCAATGATTTTTTTATTCCCCAAAAAGATTTAAATCGTCCGACAAAAATATTTAATTGTTTAAAGTGAACATTGAGAAATGATTGTTCGACCCCACCTGCTAAACCATGCCATTTTTTCCCTGTATAGTTTTGGTCTTTAGCTTTTTGTTCATCCAGTGAGATATTGGAATAGAAAAAAATATTTTTTCCAAAGATACCCGACAGACCTGCTCTTATAATTTCTAATGACTGGCTGGATTGTAATGTTTGTGAATTAAAAGATTCACTGCCAATAAAAAATAGATTTATATTTTTATTTAAGTCAGACTGTAGAAAAGAAAGAGGGGCAAGATTAAGAGTGTTTTTTTCAATAGAATATGGTGCTACAGCATACAGATATGTGTTATGGTGATATAGTTCAAGTTTTTCCATTTTGTCATAGAAAAAATCAAATGGTTTCAGCCCTAGCGGAATAATAGGTAATGCAATAATATTAGTTGAGGATATGATTATTATAAGGAGGCTTATTATAAGTCTATAGAATCTTTTGTTCATATGTTTGCTTCCATGCAACATATTACGTGATAATGATTACGATGCCCCGCTGCCTTTTATAACCGCAGGAATTGTTTTGGCAATTATTTTCGTGTCATTCCATAATGACCAGTTATCAATATAATCTAAATCTAATTTCATCCAATCATTAAAATCAATATTATTTCTGCCGTTTATCTGCCATGTGCATGTTACCCCCGGTTTGACTGATAACCTACGATGCTGCCACTGTTCGTATTGGGCAACTTCTTTTGGCAAAGGCGGGCGAGGTCCGACAAGTGACATATTACCGAAAAGAACATTAAAAAACTGCGGCAGCTCATCCATTGAAGTTTTACGTAAGAAACAGCCAACTTTGGTTACTCTGGGGTCGTTTGTAATTTTAAATACCGGACCGGACATTTCATTTAATTTTTCAAGTTCGGCTTTTTTTTGTTCGGCATTGACACACATGGTTCTGAATTTGAAGAGACGGAATTGTTTCCCATTTATACCTGAACGTATTTGGTTGAAGAAAACCGGTCCCCTGTCTTCTATTTTAATTGCCAAAGCTGTTAGAAGCATTATAGGAGAAAAAAGAACTATACCGACAACAGCACCAATTTTATCAACAAAAGATTTAATAAAAAGTTTAAGTTGGTTGTCGGGTACTTTTCGATAGAGCATTGCAGGCAATGAGTTAATATATGTCGGTTTTATTTTTGTATTGTGATATACAGCCAAATTCGGCATATAACAGATGGGGGTTCCCATCGTATCGGCAGTTTCAAAAATAGAATGTGCCAATGAGGTATCTTCATTTTCCAAGGCACAGATAATTAAATCTATATGAGAATTTGCGATTATGACAGCGAGTTCATCGGGATGTCCAATCATTGGAATATCACGGTATCGCCAGAGTCCTTTTCGATGGAAATCCATAAAACCTGCAAGATGAGATTTACTTTCGGGGGAATCTAATATTACATCGGCAGTGTGTTTCCCATTTTTTCCGGTACCGATAATCAAAATTTGCTGATTTGAGTAATTGGTGATATTTTTCGTGGCTAAATAAGACATAATTTTGTTGGTAATGAATAGCCCTATAAACTGGGCAATAAAATTTACAGCAAGAGCAATCAGCAAATCATCGGTCAGCACATTCCATTCTGAAAATAAACAGAATGCAGCCAAAGATATTCCAACACGGGCTTCGTCTTCAATTGTCCGATTAATTTTTTTACGGATAGACTGTATGCAGAAAGCAGGTTTTATTGATCTGGTCAGATAAAAGAAAAAACGTAATAATGAAGCAACAGCTATAGTTTTGAGAATAAATTCATTTGAATAATCTAAGTATAAAAAAGTAACTGCAAACGATAAAGACATAAGCAAATAGATAAGTACTTGTCCGGTCAAGAGAAGAATTATGTTGTACAGACGTTTACGCATATATCTTTAGTCGGCAATCTTAAACAAATGTTTGGCGTTAATTGTTTGAGTGGTTTTGGAACGATCTTTAATTTTGCCGTTAAGTAATTTATCAATCTGAGAGCGAGGTTCAATTTTTTCACCTTTTGGTCGGTGAAGAGTCATTGAGTGTTTTTCAACTGATTTCATTTTATAGAAGTTTTCAGGCATTTTCTCGAATGCTTTAATAACGCGGTCATTGGAAAAATATGATTCGATACGGATTCGAATATAGTGGTTCATCTTTGGGTAGCCACTAAGGTTTTCTATATCAACTTTATTTCTATTAAGAAAATTGCCGACATCTTTTGGAGATGCGACCCGTATAAGTAGAAAATCTGTTGCAGTAATTCTACATTGAATTCCTAAGCGAGTGAGTTTTTTTGTTATACGAAGGGCTTCCTCTCGAATTTCATGCAGTCTTTCATTAGAGACATCTTGGTTTGCTACGGTTGCCAAAATAGTTTTTCGTAAAATTGTAGAGATATGTTTTTGTGGAAACATCTCTTTACAACGTGCAACAATTTTTTTTGATGATACTGCATAGCCTGCATCGGAGGAGTAGATTCCAAAAGCGGCAGTAAATGATCTGAGGATTACAACGTTTTCATATTTTTCAATAAGAGATAATCCGGTGATACCATAAAAATCAAAGTAATATTCATCAATAATTACCAGCCCGTCTTTATTTTTTTCAGCGATTTTATTAAGTCCGGTTAGTGAAAAATTTGCACCTGTTATTTTATTTGGGTTTGCAATATAGACAATATCACCGTTCTTGATTTCTTCTATGGTACTGTCAAAAGAGTAGGTAAAAGGGTTTTTACCTACAACTTCTCTGATTGTCATATTTGCTTTGTCGGCAGCGATAGCGATATCGGGGGTTGCCGTACCAATAGAAATGAGATTAACACCGTCACATTCGTGTTGGATAAACAGTTCTGTTAAAAACTCTCTATTATCAGAGAAAGGAAAAATAACGTTTTTAGGCAGGCGATGGTTTTGTGCTGTCAATTGAGCGATATCATCGTTTGATTCATGTAATGTTTTCGTATAGATATTCATAATTTTCTCCATTTTTTCCTTCAATTATAGAATTGCAAAGGTGATGCCAAAAAAGCAAGAATGATGTTATCTCATTGAGTAACAATAAGTAAGCTGTGTGATTCGAGTGTGATATTTCAAGAGTTGTGAGCCGAAAGGGATGTTATTTCCGAGTGTGAAAGAAAATAATTCCATTTAAAAAAGCCGAAACATGAGATGTCTCGGCTTCTTTTTTAGGAAGGTAAAAAAAGATGATATTTATAATTTACTGATGATATATACCGATGTGAGTATTCCGGTTGCGGCACTTAATGCTGATGAAAAAGATTTCATCAATGATCGTTCTTTATCAATTTTCGTAGGAATGATTATTACATCACCGACATCAACATGTTTTTTAGTTATTCCTCTTCCGCTGATAACTTCACCTGTGGCTCGTATTAAACGGGTTTGTTTTTTATCGGCTTGTTTTGTAAAATTTCCTGCTCGTTTTATATAGTCTTTTACAGTTAACCCTTTTGAATATTTTAAAGTACCGTTTGAACCGACAGCTCCGATAACTGAAATTCCTGACGGGATTGTCGGGATATAAATTTTATCGTTTCCCTCAAGTATAATATTTCCTTCTTGACCTTGAGATGCTATAATTTTTTCCATATCAATAATAATTCTATTCATAGACTTTGAGTCATAATTAACTTTTGATTCTGTAACTAATTGACCTAAAGAATCATATTTTATTGGATTTGAGCGATTGATTACATCGGACACCCGGAGACGTCTAAGATTATCATTTATAGATGCTCTTTCAAAAATAATTCCTTTTGGAAATGCGTTTTCAGTAAATCCTCCGCTTCGTAAGATCAGTTCATAAAGAGTTTCTGATTGATTGGCGATAGTATATTCACCCGGATATTTGACAGCACCCTCTATTGATATTGAGCGGTTTTGTTCCCATTTGGGAATCTGACGAATATACAAATGGTCGTCTTCAGTTAATTTAAACATATCCGCTTCGTTATTATTTATACTGACGTACATAAGAGATACATTAGCATTTTCATCAATTCGTGCAACTTCTGCACGATGACGTTGTGCTGAGCGGGTATATGAACCTGCTAAAAATATTAAGTCGTTTACAGTCATATTTTCATAAAGCGGGTATCTTCCGGGGTTCTTAATCTCTCCTTCGATAAATACATATTTATCCCATTCAACTTCATCTATTGAATATATTTGAAGAGAATCTTTATCTTGCAGAAGAATATCAGCTGTTTTATCGCCATTGATAATATTTTGTAAATTTACTGGGATAATTTCAACTTTTCCATCGGGATATTTTCTAAATAAATCAGCACGCTCGAAATAAACATCGTATGGCTGCAGTTTAGCTTGATTTACTAAGTCAGATATGTGAGTTGTCTCTTTTCTTTCAAAAAACCCTGAATGTTTCACTTTACCAAAAATTGCAACAATATTTTGTTTTGCTTCAAAAATTGAATAGATAGTAATTCTATCTCCTCCAATAAGGACTGTTTGCTCGTTTTCTTTATTACTGCCCTTGAGGTTTAAATCAATAACTTTCCATTCAGAATTTTTAGAAATTCTCTCAAGCATAACTCTTTCAAGATGTGCCTCTGGGGTAGGGTTGCCGGCAAGTTTGAGCAGGTCAACTGCTGTTTCATTTCCTTTTAATTCATAGACAGCTTCTCGGCGAATTTCACCTCTTATAGCGACTTGAGGTCCTACAACAGGAACAAAAACAACATCACCGGATTCTAAATGGATATCTGTTGAATTATCACCTTCAAGCAGCAATTTGTATAAATCAACTTCGGCAATAGTTTTTCCCTGTCGTTTTAGTTTTATGGAACGCATAGAACCTCGTTCTGATGGACCTCCCGAAAGATAGAGAGCATTTAATAAAGAGGTTAACGAGGAAACAGTGTATGCCCCCGGTCGTCTGACTTCTCCTGCAACAAAAATACGAATTGAGCGGATTTTACCCAGCGAAGCAGTCAATTGAAAATCAGAATATACTTTTGAAAAGTTTTTTTCTACTTTATGGATAAATTTTTCAAGTGATAAACCCCATACGACAATATTACCGACCTGAGGAATAAATACTTTCCCTTCACGGTCAATAGTAAGGTTGTACTCTTTTTCGACTCGTCCCCATAAGTAGATAATGATATTATCACCGGGACCGAGTATATAATCGGTTGAGGAACTTATATCAGTCGGTTGGTCGGTTTGTTCATCAATATGAGCAAATAACTCCATTCCAAACGGTTTGAGTTGTTCAAATTTAGTTTGCTGATTGACATTAGGCTTTGCGTGTTTTTTGTTTTGTTTCATCTGATGAGCATTAAGAGCTGTTTTTTCTTGTTCAGATGTATTTGTCGGGTCAGAACTCTTGTCAGTTAACGGATTGTTAGACTTGTAAAAATCTGCAGACTGATAATAGTCAGATTTTTTTTGAGACTGTGAGTTTTGATATTTGTTGAGCAGTTCCTGTTTCTGCTCTTCAGTCAAATTAGTAAGATCGGACGCATACACAGTCCGAAACCAATTTATGGATACCAAAATGATAATCAAGATGGCAATTGTAATACATTTTTTGTTCATTTCATACCTTCCTATGGTTTGAAAATACATTTATCACAAATTTACTTAGCAAAGTGAATGCCGTTTTTGAAAGAATGGTGCTAACATGTTTAGTGGTATATTGTTAGGTGTGTGATAGTTGTTTGTTGAGAATCGTAATGGCATTAAGTATTAGAAATTGATTCCGAATGTGAAGGAATTATTTTCCATCGAATTATAGTCGGGACATATCAGCAATTATCCGTTTGTGTTTAGTGATTAAAAAAAGTATGTGCCGTAAGTCTAAATGGTTCAATTTTTTTTAACTTTCCAATAATTAATTCTTAATTCTTACAGTTTCTTTCTCAACAAAAATTAAAGTGATTCGTCTGTACATTAGTAAAGTAACACTAATAACAGCAAACAGTTAAATATCTGTTTCTAATGAAAATAAAGTAGAATTCCTTGACATTGAAGTATGGGTATTGTAACTTGTCTGCTTCATTTTAAGTTAGAAAATGTAGATGCTGTTTAACAAAATTCGATTACTGTAACGTTTGTATGGTGTTCGATTTACAATAAAAAAGAGATAAATAAACTATGTATTTTAAATGTATGGAGATGAGAATGGGGTTTTCGAGATTCCTTTTTTTACTCTTAGCAATAATTGCTCTCTTCTCAATGAGTGTTGGTGCCAGCGGATTTGAAATTTCCGGAATTGGTTCCAAAGCGATGGGGATGGGTGGTGCTTATCGAGCTATTGCTGATGATTGGACAGCGGCTTATTACAATCCAGCCGGTTACGCAAAAATATTTGACACACAATTGGGTGCTTCAAACGGTTTTATGCATTATCGTTATGAGGTTAATCCGAATTATTTATGGGGTGGAGAATATGAATCAGGTATTTATAATGATCAGGTAAATTACAACAAACATGAAATTTTATCTAATCCATCCGGAGGTATTGTTACAAGACTTCCCAGTTTTGGTGAAATCGGTGTTGGACTTTCGGCATATCAATTATTTGATCAAAATAATACGTGGACTTTATATGATCTTCCATTGGCATATAATAATGTTTTACAAATGCCAAATGACCAGTATAGTGTAAATTTGGATGTTGTTGCATTCCAATTAACAGTAGCCAAAGAATTTATGAACGATAAGCTTTCATTGGGTCTTGGGCTGCAGTTGCTTCGTGCTGATTTACTATATTCAAATATTTATTTTAGAGATAATCCTTTCTATGACCCAATCAATGTAAATCCCGTAGCAGTTCGTCCTTTTGATAAAATTACACAATTGAATAGAAATGACGGAAATGGATACGGCTTTGGATTAAATTTTGGTGTGCTATATGATGTTACCGAAAAATTTCGCATTGGTCTTAATGCACGGGTTCCTTTTGATATAACAATTGATGGTCGGTCAGGTTTGGAGTTCTATATGCCGATTGTTCCATATATTGATTCAAGTTCAATTGATGACCCAAATCGTCCCGGTACTGCCGGTAATTTATTTGTTGCCGGAAATAAGATCGTAGATTCTGCAGACTTTAAAGTTAAATTAAAATTACCTACATCTTTCAGTTTTGGATTAGCATATCAAGTGAATGATAAGTTTTTGGTATCGTTTGATGCTGAGTATACAATGTGGTCACAATATGAAGGATTTGATTTCCTTTATTCCAATCATTTTGCTTTAGAAGGTGCTGCTGATTCATTTGCGGTAGCAAATGATTTTCTGACAGCCGATGTTTCCAATCCGGTTGATTGGGAAAATTCAGGTAAGTTGGCTTTAGGTTTTTTATATGATTACAATCAATATTTTACAATAATCGGTGGTGGTTCTGACGATCAATCACCTGCTCGTACAAACTCTTTACTTACTCCTCAGTTTATTGATACCGGGGACAAGTTTACTTTTAGTGGCGGTCTAATTTGGCATTATAAGCAATATGATTTAGGGTTTGTTACAAGCTACACGACATACCCTGATTTATCTACTTCTAAGTTAGTAGATTTAAATTCGGATGGTTTATATGATAACTTTAACGGTGTATACAAGGCTGAATCTTTTGAAACCGTTTTTTCATTTGTATATCGGTTTTAAGGAGATATTATGAAATTTTATAAAATTGTCTCATTGATAACACTTTTAACACTTCTTTTTGTTCTTGGCTGTTCTGATAGAGGAATAAACAATGACAAAGATTCATTTGTGTTAAATGAAGGAACTTATTTCACTAAACAGGGTGCTCATGTTTTTCACGATGAATTTGTATTTCAGATACAAAACAAATTCCAGCAAATGCCTTTGGCGGCATATTGGCCAAAAGCTGCATATCCAATTACTGACGGTGGAGAGTTTTTACCGGTTCCAATGTTGATATTATTAGCTCCACAAGATGGTGATGAGAATTTTTATTTTTCACATGGCTTAAAAGAAATTGCTGATGAACTTATTTCTAAGGGTGAAATTCAACCGATGGCTATTCTTTGTGTTCCAAATGATAAGATATTTGGGGGATATTTTTATGCCGGTTCTTCACCTGCTGCCGGTGCTTATGATTCTCTCATAGGTGATGAGTTGATTCGGTTTGCCGAAGAAGAGTTTTTTGTTACTACAATTAGAGATAAAGCTCATAGAGCTATTGGTGGTTTTGGTATGGGTGCTTATGGTGCTTTCCGTGCCGCGATATTGCATCCTGATAAATTTGGTGCTGTCAGTGGTGTTTCGGGACCGATGGATTTTGATGGTGCTGATGGTAAATCCGGATTTGAACCGCTTTTTGCAGAGGCTTTAACTGAACAAGGAATAACAGCCTTAGATAGTTTGCCAACATCATTTAATTATCAAAGCAGCTGGCCTTTATCAAGGTTATTTATAGGAGGCGGGTTTGCTTTTTCAGCACATGATACATTATTTAATTATGTAGATTCAGTACGAATAAACCCATCGACAAACTTGGAAAGATTAGAATATTATCTTGTTTCTGATGAAACTTTGGATACAACAATATTTCCAAACTCAAACTCTATTGAATATCCAGGTGTTACAGTGCCGCCTAATACATTTAAAAACAATTCAAGTTTTGTATATGGCTTCCATCTGCCTTTTAATAATGTAGGACAAGAGGTTACTCCGGTTTGGAATCGTTGGTTGAATAATAATTTACCTACTCTTTTTGCTGCTAATCCGAATGTATTTGATGGTGTTAATATTTGGATAGGCAATTTCTCAGAAAGCACTTTTGGTAACTATTATGAACAAACAAACTCATGGGTTTCAACATTGAGAAACGCCGGTGTTGTTGTTGATGATTATAATTTAACAGGATATGAAGGACATCCTGCAAATAGAGATCAATATATGTATGACTTACTTCGCGAGATGCTGATATTCCACTCTGAAAGATTTGGAAACTAAATATATATAATAAATAATTGAACCCGGGTGATGAAAATCATCCGGGTTTTTTTAGATAGCGAGTAATATAATGGCGTACGATTTATTATCAGTTGGAGCTCATCCTGATGATGTTGAAGTTGGAACCGGCGGAGTGCTAATCAGTCAGCAGAAAAGAGGGAGTAAAACCGGAATAGTTATTCTTACTGAGGGCGAAATGGGAACCGGCGGAACAGCAGAAATTCGGTCTCAAGAAATCAAAGATGCTGCCAATGTTATGGGAACTGATGTTGTACAAGTTTTTGATTGGGGAGACACCAAACTTGAAGACAGTTATGAGAAACGGTTAGAACTTGCCAGAGTTATCCGTAAGTGTCGCCCAAAAATTTTGCTTGCTCCATATCCTCATGTTGGTCATGGACGCCGTCAGTCGCATCCCGATCATGTTGCTGCGGGTATTATAACAATCAATGCTGCTAATTTGGCTGCTTTAAAAAAAATAGATATTGAGGGAGAACCTCATTTGGTGACTCGTATATTTCATTATTTTTTACCTCCTCAAATATTACCTAATTTTGTTGTAGACATAACTCCGTATTTTGAGCAATGGATTAAAGCTCTTTCGGCTCATCGGTCACAATTTTTAAACCCAAAAAAATCAAATAACTATATAGAACATCTAACGGCTATGTCACGGTCATTTGGACTGCAGGCACGCTGTAAATATGCTCAAGGGTTTTATGCGGTAGAACCTATTTTAATAAAAGATATAATGGCTCTTGCTGACAGTGAATAGGTGAGCAGGTTTATTTTTTTTGAGCAACAGCACAAATGCGGTATGAATCACGGGTAGCTGTTTTAAATGTGTGGCAATCATAAAACCCTTTTATAATAAAGCCTGTTGATTTGAGAAGTTTTTTTATTACTGTGTTGCTATACCCTTTTTCATAATGGGTTTCATCAAATCGTTCCCATAACTTCCCTTGTTTTTTAAAAAATGTCGCATGGACAGATGCTTTTTTATCTTTAGGGTTATATTCGTTTTGCCATACCCATGCCATAGAATCCTTCACACCCGCATAAACTTGCTCATCCCAAATAGTTTTTAACGCAAGGGGAGTATTCATATCAAAGATAAACCATCCCTTATCATTCAAATGTTTATGTACAGATTGAAATGTTTTTAATAAATCATTTTCTGAAAGCATATAGTTGAGTGAGTCATAAAACGAGGTAACCATATCAAATTGTACGTGTTTTTGAGAGTCATTTATATCAAGTAAATGAAATTTTGGCAATGATTTTTGATACAACGTAGTTTTAAATTTTTTAGTTTTTTTAGCGGCAATAGCAAGCATTTCGGCACTTTGGTCAAGCCCTGACATTTTGACACCTAATTTTTCAAACTCTATAATTGCAGAACCGGTACCGCAGCAGAGGTCTAATCCGTTTAATGGTTTTATTTTAAAATTCTTAAAGATTTTATTACAATATGGTACCATCCGTTTTGAATGCAAGTCAGCATCCATTTGGTCATACACTAAAGCAAATTTTTTATATATATGCATTGTTGTCCAATAGTTTTAAATTGACTTTCAGTTAATTATTCTTCTTTCATAATGTAGTATTAGGATTTTGATGAATAAAGAAAAAAAACAATAGTATATATTATACGAATCAGAATATTTTATTTTGACGATTTTGGAAAGGAGTTATAACAATGCCTAATATAGTTTGGATTTGGTTGGCGACATTTGTCGTTTTTTTGATATTGGAAGTTTTGACACCATCAATGCTGTTTATAGGATTTTCTCTTTCAGCTTTAGTAAGTGGAGTTTTTGCATATTTTTTTCCTGAAAGTTATTACTGGCAGATTGGAATTTTTATCGTTGTATCAGCAATACTGTTACCGCTGACTCGGAAAATGGCAAAAAGGTTTACGAAAGAATCTCCGCAAATAACAAATGTTGATGCTATAATTGGGAAAGTGGGGCTGGTAATTAAAACAATTGACCCTGATAAAGCCGGTCAAATAAAAGTAAATGGTGAAATATGGCGTGCTGTTTCAGAAGAATTAATTCAAGAACATGAAAAAGCAACTATTTTAAAAATTATCGGTACAACAGTATATGTTGAGAAAAAATTATAAAAGGAGTTTAAAATGAATCCTCAAATAATAATGTTTTTAGGTGCTGCGGTAATATTAGTGTTTATGTTGGTAGCATTTTCTATTAGAATCATCCGTCCGTTTGAAAAAGGATTGGTAGAACGGCTTGGAAAATTTCAGCGAACGATGGATCCCGGTTTGAATTTAATTATGCCGCTTATGGATACAGTCATAAAAGTTGATATGCGGGAGGTCGTGTTAGATGTTCCTCCTCAACTGGTTATTACAAAAGATAATGTAAATGTTGAAGTCGACTGTATTGTGTATGCCCAAGTGACTGACCCATTTCGTTCACGGTATGAAATTTCGAACTACATAATGGCGGCAACCAAACTTGCTCAGACAAACTTGAGAAATGTTATCGGCGAACTTGATTTGGATGCCTGTTTGACTTCAAGGGATGAAATCAACGGTCAGCTTCGTGATGTGTTAGATGCTGCTACTGATAAGTGGGGTGTAAAAGTTAACAGGGTTGAACTCCAGCGAATAGACCCGCCTCGTGACATAACCGAAGCAATGAGTCGTCAGATGAAAGCAGAACGTGATAAACGTGCGGCTATTTTAGAAGCAGAAGGTGTTAAACAGGCTGAAATCACAAGAGCAGAAGGTCATAAACAGTCGCAGATTTTGGATGCTCAAGGCTATGCTATTTCAGTACAGGCAAAAGCAGATGCTGAAAAATATCGACAAGAAATTGTCGCAGCCGGTGAAGCTGAAGCTATCTCGATAGTCTTTAATGCTATTCATAAGGGGAAACCGACGAATGAGCTTATTACGTTAAAATATCTTGAGATGATGCCGAAACTGGCAGAAGGCGAAGCCAATAAGATATTTATGCCGTATGAAGCAAGTGGAATTATTTCATCTCTTGCTGCCATGGTTGAAGGTGTCAAAGATAAAAATAGTTCATCTCAAAAGCCGATAGAAACGACAATATAAAAGAAACTTATAGATATAAGAAAAAGCCGGACTTTTTTAAGTCCGGCTTTTTTCTTGTCTTTCTTTATCTGCACTATTATTGAGTTGTAATAAGAGATTTCCTTAATGTAAGAACTTAATTTGACAAAATTATATTATCTATGTACTATTGAGATAATTATAAAAGAGAGAAGATATGACTACTGAAAATAAAAATATACGAAAAGCTGCCTGTGCCGGAGATTGGTATCCAAAATCACCTGTTGAACTCACCAAACAGATAGCGGCATTTTTTGCTGAATCTGAAAAAGTTCCACTTGAGAATAGTATCTCAGCACTTATAGTACCTCATGCAGGATATATCTATTCGGGGAAAACAGCCGCAAAAGCGTATAAACAGCTTGAAGGCAAACAATATGATACCGTTGTTGTCGTTGCACCCTCTCATAAAGTATTTTTTCAGGGGTGTTCGGTTTTTGATGGTGACGGTTATGCAACCCCTTTAGGAGTGGTCGAAATAGATACTGAGTTATCTGAAAAAATCGGGACTATTTTGCCAAATGTGTATCTTTCAAATATGGGACATGGAGCGGGGGAAGACCGTGGCGAACATGCTTTAGAATTACAACTTCCATTTTTACAAATTGTATTAGGCAAATTTAAGCTGGTTGCAATTATAATGGGTGACCAAGAGGAATCATCGGTTAATGCCTTAAGCGAAGTGCTGGCAAGTAATTTTTCAGAAACGAATACTTTATTAGTTGCCTCAACTGATCTTTCACATTTTCATTCAGAAAAACAAGCCAACAGACTTGACGGAGAACTTAAAAAAGCTTTAGAAAAATATGATCCCGAACTTCTTATGGATAAACTGGAACGAGGAAAAACCGAAGCTTGCGGTGGGGGAATAGTGGCATCGGTTTTAAAAGCTACCAAGCGAATGGGTGGTTCACGGGTGGAGATATTTGAATACACAACATCGGGTGCGGTGACAGGCGATTTTGATGAAGTTGTCGGTTATTTATCGGCGGCGGTAATCAGCGGTAAAGAAGTTATTCAAAAAAAGAGAACACTTTTAGGAGTGCCTGTGGCAAAACCTAAAAATGAATTTATGATAACTGCAGAAGATGAACTTCAGCTAAAAGAGATTGCCAAAAATGCTATTGAAGCAAGACTGAACAATAAAAGTTATTCAGCACCTGTTTCAGAAAAATTCAATTTAAAGCGAGGGCTTTTTGTGACGCTCAAAATACATGGTGAGCTTCGAGGATGTATAGGAACAATAAAAGCAAGAGAACCATTGTATGATGCGGTTGCCAATATGGCGATTGCGGCTGCTTTTGAAGACCCTCGGTTTGTAGAAATTTCTGAACAGGATTTTCAAAATGCTGAAATTGAAATTTCTATTCTCTCGCCATTAAAACGGGTTCATAATATTTCAGAAATTAAAGTTGGTCGGGATGGACTGCTAATAAATCTCGAGATGCATTCCGGGTTGCTTCTTCCGCAGGTAGCATCAGAAAATAATTGGGATGTGATTCAGTTTGTAGAGCAGACATGTTTAAAAGCGGGCTTACCAAAAAACAGCTATAAAGATAGAACAGCCGAACTGTACCGCTTTGAGGCGATGGTGTTTTAGGGGGGTGTTAATTGCTATTGATAGTTGTTTCATGGATTGCTGTTTTTAGTACCTCATCCCAGCTTAATTCTAAACCAAATTCAACTCCTTTTCTTACTGAATTTAATTCATCGTCTGTTAAAGACCTGCCTATCTCTTGATTTGCATAATATTGAGCATCATCAATACCTATTTTAAAGATATATTCCATGGCTAACCCTTTTTGTAAATTAATACTTTCGTTCTGTCTTATTTGATAAAAACTTGTTTATGAAATTATTTATTAAATCTTACTTGTAAATTAAGTTTAATAAATAATTTGTTATTTTCTTTATAAATTTTTCCAAACCCATGTTTTTTAGAACCTGCTGTTTCTAAAAATGTATTATTTAAAAGATAGTCTTCAAACTCATTTTTTTTATAAACATGATAACATACTATATCGCCATCTTCTTTTACAATTAAATATCCACCGGTAGCATCATATATGCCATTCCAAACCTTAGACGGCATCATACCTAAAGCAACATCAGTTAAGAACTTTTTGAGTTTGTAATCATAAAATTTGTGACCTGAAGAAATATTATATTTTAAGGGGTTCTCTTTTTCCAATACTTGAACAATTTCAAACAAACTTTTAGATTTTCCAGAGTAATGATAAAGAATAGCTTCTGAAAGCAATTTAGGCAAACAGCTATCAATTAAGGTAAGATTGTTGTGAAACATATCTTTTTCAGTTTTTATAAATTTTAACTTACAACCTTTTTTAAAAATTGCATTCACTCTTTTTAGAATTTTACTTTTTGAAGGGTTTATTGAATTAATTTCATCAATTTCTGATTCTAAAAGTTTAGCCTCTACAATTTCATAAATAAAATTAGTGGTTTTTGATAATGTATAAGTATTCTGAAGAGGTTCAATACAATAACCAAGCGGAAGTTTCTCTACTTTGCTAATAATATCTAAGTTTTCTAAAATGTTATAATGATTTATACTTCTCATGATATAAAAATATTTTTCCTATGATATTCTAAATATTCTTGTAATGGAACAAATTTATCTGGCATAATCATTCTTTTTTTATCGAAGAGTTTAAACCAATCCAATGTTGTTGTTTGAGAATATTTCTGAGTTATAGACTCAGAAACTATTATCTCAAAATTATTTGAGATTGAAATAAATCCTCTGTCAAATGCTTTGTCGTGAAATGAATTAAGGCATAAGCCATTTCTTGGATCAAGACGAGTTTCATTTTTATCTTTCCAAGGGATAATATGGCTTGCAACTAATAATTCAGGAATTTGAATACCTGTAATACAACAACTATTATTGTTTGCCGAAAGAACTGTTTTTCTGAAAAACTGTTGATTAACTCTTGTTTTTATTAAACTTTTTTTATCTTTTCCTAAAGGGAAAGATTCTTCATTTTCAGGAATAATATCTTCAATATTTTGATTTGCAAATTTTGCTTTTAAAACTTCACTTTTGTAAGCTAAACTTTCCCAATTATTATTAAATTCATCCCAAATTTCTTTGTCAAGTTTACTAATATTTGTTAATCCAACAATTCCCCTTTTTTGAAGTTCTGGGTCTAAACTGCCGTAATTACCTATTTTCATTTTAACTGAATTTGGACTTCTTCCTATCAATTTTGCTGTTTTAACAATTAAGGGATTTGTTGAACTTGCTTTTTGAAACGGTATTTGACAATATAAATTAAAAACAATAATAGCTTGATCTCTTGACCATTTTTCTGACATAAATTATTCCCAATATTTATCCCATTAATAAGATAAATTCTATAACACTCTGTCAATCACATTAAGTATTTTAAGCAAATAAGTAGTTCAGCCATAATTTTCTCCTTTTTATATATATACAAAATAACTTATTTAATCAATTTACAAATCACATTTTTATCATTTTTTATTTTTTCCATTCTTGTATAAACAGTCCCAATTAACTACATTCTCTACATGGATGAGAATAAACAATCAGTTTTAATAACCGGAGCAAATGGGTTTGTCGGCACTCGTTTGTGTAAAAAATTCCTTTCAGAAAATTTCCATGTTGTCGCCGGAGTACGAAAATCCGCCGACCTTTCAAGTCTTGACGGGTTAGATATTACTTTTCGCTACGGTGATATTACCCAACCTGATACGCTTGTTGAAATGGTTGCAGATGTTGACTATATCATTCATAATGCCGGAGTTGTAAAAGCGAAAAAGACACAGACATTTTATGATGTCAATGAAATCGGTACTCAATCGCTTCTTGAGGCTGTCGAAAAGTATAACCAGAACTTGAAAAAACTTATTTATATCTCATCGCTTGCCGCTGCGGGTCCGACTGTGAATGGCAAACCTGTTACCGAAAATGACAGCCCGCATCCTATTACAATCTATGGAAAGTCAAAACTTGCAGGAGAAAAGATTGTACTTTCTTATAAAGATAAATTGTCGGTTGCAGCTATCAGACCAACGGGGATTTATGGTCCCGGCGATAAAGAGATATTTTCATTTTTTGAAACAATCCATAAAGGGATAAAACCGTATATAGGTAATATTCAACGAAAATTACAACTGGTGCATGTTGACGATCTCTGTCTTGGGATTTTTAAAGCGATACAGTCAGACATACAATCCGGCTCTGTTTATTTTATAGCAGAAAACAAATCTTACACAATGGAACGAATGATTGAAATGCTTGAGGATGCTGTCGGGAAAAAAGGTTTCCCGCTTATACTTCCGTCATCAATTTTTAAGGCAGTTTCGCATATTTCTAAAGCATTGTTTAAACTGGTGAATGCAACCCCTATGCTTACACCTGAAAAAGCAAACGAACTCTTGGCATCATGGGAAGTATCAACAGCAAAAGCAGAAAAAGAATTAGGCTTTGTATCTCAAATATCTTTTGCCGAGGGTGCCAAACAAACATATAACTGGTATATCCAAAAACGTTGGTTAAAATGATAAACACAACATTACTTTTATACTGTTTTATCGGTGGCGGAATCGCCCTGCTGCTGCTTAGTTTTATATTGGAATTTATATCAAGTAAATTAAAATTACTCGACGGTATCCCAAAAGATATGCTTGAAGAGAGTACATCTGCGTGGTTTACAATGAATTATATCATGGAATTTTTATTTTATGTTGTAATTCCATCGGTAGGGTACAGTTTCTTTTATTTAATGTTGCCGTTTGAAGGTTTACGGGTGGGACTTGCCGCATCACTTTTTGCTCTTATTATGGGGGCGGTACCGTTTACGATGATTCTTTCAGTGCGTATAAAATTACCAATGGCATATCTTACTTTTTTACTTCTATCATATTTTCTGAAACTTATAGCATCTATGACTGTTATTGGATACTTATATTCGTTGTAGGAAAATTAAAATGCAAAAAGATATTTTAAAAAAATTTGACGAAGTAAGAAAACTTTTTCCTCATACAAAAGATGTTGTCTATTTCAACTCCGCATCGTATGGACCTTTTTCAACCTCTCTTGTTGATGCGGTCAACGGTAATATGAAAATTCGTATAGCAGCCGATACTGATAATTCTCCTGCTGCTTTTCAGGTACGAAGAGATTTACGTAAACGATATGCAAAATTGATTGGTGCTAAACAAGCAGATGTTGGTATCAGTATGAACACAACTCAGGGTTTAAATATTGCAGCTTTCGGATTACCTTTGAAAAAAAATGTTGAAGTTCTTATTTCTGATATAGAGTTTCCTGCTTTAGTATATACTTTTCAAGCAGCAGCTTCCGAACGTGGTTTTAAGATTAAATTTGTGAAATCACATAACTATCGTTTTGATATTGCCGAACTTGAAAAAGCTATTACTAAAAAAACAAAAGTTCTGGCGATTTCTTTTGTACAATTTTTTAACGGATATAAAAATGATTTGCAGGCATTGTCGGATATTTGTCAGAAACTTAATTTGTATTTTGTAGTAGACGGTATTCAGGGAATGGGGGTAGAGCCTATTAATGTTCGTAAATTAAAAATCGATATATTTACATCGGGATGTCAGAAATGGATGCTTTCGCCTCAGGGGTGCGGTTTTTTCTATCTTAGCGAGAAAGTCCGTCCAAAATTACATATACCGTTTATGAGCTGGCTTGGTGTTGATTGGAATATGCAGTTTGGTGACCTGTTTCAATATGACAGACCATTCTTAGATACAGCTGTGAAATTTGAGCTTGGTTATTATGCTGTTTTAAATCTTTATGGTATGGCAGCATCGTTGGATATTTTTGAAAAGTTAAAAATCAAAAACATTCAAAAACATAATTATGAATTGCTTGATACGCTTGCAGACTATTTAAAAAAATCAGACAGATACATAATCACATCATCACAAGAGAAAAAACACCGCTCATCAATAATTACATTTACAACTGATAATGTAGAAAAACTCAAACAATTTTTATTTGATAAAAAGATTATAACAGTTCCAAGAGAGGGGTCTCTAAGAGTTTCGGTGCATCTGTTTAACAATGAAGCTGACATCAATAAACTTATTGCAGCTTTAGAAGAATATGATGTAAATTAAAGAGAGTCTATCAAAGGAATCAAAACGGTTTCAATTGTTTCAGCAAATACTTTTTGCCCTTTGATATTAAAATGTATCGGGTCGTCATTTGGATTATCAAATAAATCATTATATAAATCAAAATTGGGCTGATGATTTATATAATGTATATCTTCATATTTTGCTGACACCGTCAATTGTAAAAATAGCGGCAGCATCATGGTAAAAGCAGGAGATACCAATAATATTCATTGTTAGCTCTGCCTCGACATTGATTGTTCATCCGGTTCTTGGTTTGTTACAGTTTTCCAGTTAGATTTTTCAGGTTTTGATTTGGAGAGTTTTCCAAGAGGATTCCATCCAAATAGCCGAAAAACAGCCCCTAATGGGGAAATAATGAGAAAATAAGCAAGAGATATTATAACCTTGGTATTAAATTTCCCAATAACATGGGCGATTTTTTTCCATTTTTCCCAAATTTGTTTGAAAAACTGTTTCAATGTCTATCTTACCTGTATATATTATTATTGATTTACTTAATTACAACTGCGTTATTTTAATATAGTATAAATATCGGCATTTACGAAAAAAAATAATTATGAAAATTGAACTGAAAGAAAAAAAAATACTGATCACCGGAGCTTCCGGTTCATTGGGCAGTCAACTTTTGTTTGTTCTGCACAAACAGGGGATAAAACCGATTGCTCATATACGGGAATCATCTGATACAACTTTTATAGATTCATTGGGTCTTGAAAAAAGAGAAGTGGATTTACGGCGTAAAGATAAGATGTCTGCTTTGATGGATGGTGTTGATTTAGTCATTCATACTGCTGCTTTTGTTAATTTCAGACAAGATAGGCTGACTCAATTTGCCGGTATAAATACAATAGGAGCAGTTGACCTTTTTAATGCCGCCTCAAAAGCAGGAGTACAACGATTTTTACATATTTCTACCATTGCCGCTATCGGAGCAATTAAACGAAAAGAAAATTTGTCTGATCTTGAAGATTTATATTCAAATGAAAAGACAGAGTTTAATTTAGATAATTTGCAAATTCCATATATAATGACCAAACATGCTGCCGAAGTTGAACTGCGTAAAGCAGCTAAAGATGCTAAAACTGAACTGGTCATTGTCAATCCTTCAATAATAATTGCTCCCTCACAAACAGAGTCTGATAAAGAAAGAGCATTAAAATTATTTGGACGGTTTATTTTCCCTGATATTCCTATTCGGATTAATATGGTTGACCTGCGCGATGTTGTCCCCGGAGTTATTTCTGCTTTGAGCATGGGGGACCACGGCGAGCGTTATATTTTGGGGGGTGATAATATTTCTGTCAAAGAATTTGCTTTGTCGGCATCGGCAGAGCTTGGCAAAATTCCGCACTTGGTTCGAATTCCAAGAAAATTTTATGATATAACTTCCCGTTTTTCTGAAATGAGCAGAAAGATGTTTGGTAAAAGTAAAATTTCGTACTATCCCGATTTAGTAAAGATGCTTGATTATGACTGGGCGTTTTCATCAAAAAAAGCTCACGAAGCGTTCGGATATAACTGGCGGTCGATACATATTTCGCTGAATGATTTTGTCAATAGCGACATGGTCGGAACATATCTGAAACCTGAAGCGTAAACTCACTCCTACACAATCTTCACAGGTTTTTTGTTTTCATCAACAGCGACCATTGTAAACAGCCCCTCAATCGCAAGTTCTCTATGCTCGGAATACATCTGTTCTATAAAAATTTCAACTTTTATTTGAATTGAAGTATTTCCTACTTTTACAACCGAACCGATAAGTTCGGCAAGAGTCCCAGACGGTATCGGTTTATTGAAATCGGTGCGGTCGATTGAAACCGTTACCATACATTGACGGGAGAACCGTGTAGCAGTGATAAAGGCGACCTCATCCATCCACTGCAAAGCAGTACCGCCAAAAAGAGTATCGTAATGATTGGTTGAATTGGGAAAGACCGCTTTGACAATGTGAGTCGTCGCTTTTTTAATTTTTTCTTCTTGTGTCATAATTATTTCTTAAACAGTTTAAAATCTACAGAGTATCTACCCGAACCGGAAAAAAGAAGTGTGACATACGGTACTATATATAGAGCAGCAAGTTCTTTCTTGCTCCATGGATCATCTCCGTGGATAATAAAAATTGCTACAAGCATCATGATAATAAGAGGGATTGCTGCGTAACGGGTAAAAAATCCAAACATAATAGCAATTGAACAGAAAAATTCAGCAAAGACTGTTAGTGTTAAACTTGTTACAGAGCCAACACCAAGTGGGTCAGGAAAATTTACAGCTTTTTCTGAAAAGTTGACTAATTTTTCAAAACCATGTCCGAAAAGCATCAGCGATGCAATTCCGATACGTAGTACAAGCAGACCGGTATCAATCAGTTTTTGTTTTTTTTCTTTGTCAGCATTATCATCATGCCAGTTGATTTTAAATTTAGTCATTTTGTGCTACTTGTTAAGAATATTACCATCTCTATATTTATTTTTTCAAATAAAAGAAAGATTTGGCTTTAGAACAATATAAAAAAATGAGAGGGTTTTGTGAAAGGTGTGGTCTATTTGTCAAATAGTATCAAAATTATAAAATAAAGGCAAAACCCGGCAAAGAGGGCTGCTCCAATAAGTGAGCCGTAAGCAAGTAATTTATCAAACCAAGTTTTTTTAGCCATTTGTGAAACCGTTATAGTTAAATTTCGTTATATATATGTTCGGTTGATTATTTTAACCGATGTAGTATATTAAAATTGTAGTTCTTTGTAAAGAGAACTACATCCGTACACCTATCGCGGTGTCGAGCTTGACCCAATATGCATATTGGGGGTGACCTGGCTTCGACGGGTATAGTGATTGGTTGTCTGCGTGTCGGAGATGCTTAGATCTTCGTTATCAAAACTTAAGCAAACTTTTTTAATTGGCGAAAATAACTACGCCCTCGCTGCCTAAATTAATTTAGGATAAACAGTGCGCTGTCTTTCACTCCACTGTCTCCCGGGTGATTGTCTCAGCGTCGATAAAGGAGACTCGACTGGTTGACGCCTTTAATTCCAGTTTAAACAAAAGGCTGGTGATTCATGTAGCTTGTCTGTCTGCAGCATGGGTTACGAGAAACTAATGACACGACTACACACGTAGAAGATGACAGGTTGTTATATTCGGACGGGGGTTCGATTCCCCCCACCTCCATTTTATTTTACGCTCACCCCTTAAATATCTACTTGACAACAGATTAGAAGATACTATATTGCTTCCAGAAAGGGCTTGTGCCACATTTGTGCCAAGCTATTTGAGGATATGGCAAGAATTTATCAAAGAAAAGATATCTGGTACGTCGATTACAAATACAAAGGACGTCGTTATCGAAAACGAGTGGGGACATCCAAAAAAATGGCAGATGTCGCTCTTAAAGATATTGAAATCAAAATCATTAAAGACGAATTAGGTTTTTCTAAAACAGATATTAAAATAGAATCTCTAATAGTAAAATTTCTCGAGTATAATCGAACCAATCATCGGATTACAACTACCAAACGCTACAAAGCAGTTACAGATCATTTAAAGCGGTTCTTAAATGAGAAGCGAAAAGATATAGTGATGTTATCTCAACTTACTCCAGAAGTAATTGAAGGGTATAAAACATTTCGTAGAGATGAGTGGGTGAATCCAAACGGTAAAAATGTTAAAACGGATAATACAAGAAAAGGTGCCAGAGCTAGAACTGTAAACTTGGAACTTGAGGGAATTAAAACAATGATTAATCTGGCTATCAAATGGGATTATCTTAGAGATAATCCGATGAAACATGTAAAGCCTCTAAAAATTGACGATAAAAAACCACTCCGATTTTTAACTAAAGAGGAGTGTGAAAAATTTCTTGAAGCTTGTCCTAAAGAGTTCTTTCCAATTTATTTTACTTTCATGAGTACTGGAATGCGAAAAGCTGAGTTGGAGAACCTACGTTGGAGTGATATTGATTTTAATAATCATAAAATATACATCAGAAAGAAACCTGACTGGCAACCAAAAACAGGTGAGCGTGAGATTCCAATTAGTGATGAACTTCTAACTGTTTTAAATTCCCATTGGCAAGAATCAAAAAAATCAAAAAAGAAAGATCATGTTTTTGCAATTATTGGAGCAGGGAAATCTCACAACATGCTCAGAACTGAATTGATTAAAATTGGCAAAATAGCTGAAATTGAAGATTGTACAAAGGTTCACACACTTCGTCATACGTTTGCGAGTCATTTAGTAATGGCAGGAGTTGATCTTCCTACAATTCAAAAATTGATGGGACATTCAGATATCGAAACTACAATGATTTATGCCCATTTATCACCGAGCCATTTGTCAGAGGCTGTTAATAAATTACCACTTAAAATTCTGAAATAAAAGCATTTGACCTTACTTTGAAGATAAAACACCATATTTGGGCTATTTAAAGGCGTTTTACCTTATTATCTGTTGATTCTGCTTTTTTGAGGTATATATCAAAGGGGAATCATGGTACCATAATGAAAGTAATGTATTATTGATTTTTGTTTACTTTTACTTGACAATGTAAACAAAATATGCTAATCTGTTGACATTAACGGAAAAATGTAAACGGAATTAATATGGAAATTGGAAAATTAGTAAAACAAAAAGAAGGCTATAAAGCATTTATTCCTAATAAATTTCCACCTGATGAGGGATTAAAACTATCTCAAGAACTTATTCTCAAGCATTCCACAGCAGAACGTCTTTTAGGGAAATTGGACGGAATAACTCAACTTCTACCTGATGTAGATTTCTTCCTATACATGTATATCCGAAAGGATGCTACTTCTTCTAGTCAAATAGAAGGAACTCAGGCAACCATGATAGATGCTATTGAAGCGGAAGCAAAAACTAAGGAATCCCTTCCTAATGATGTAGATGATATTTTATATTATATCAAAGCTCTTAACTACGGTTTAAAAAGATTAGCAGAATTTCCAATGAGTCTCCGTTTTATTAGGGAACTTCATAAAGAACTTATGGAAGAAGCCAGAGCAACTCATTTTTCTGACCCAGGTAATTTTAGAAAAAACCAAAATTGGATAGGTGGTACGACTCCAGCCAATGCCAGTTTTGTTCCGCCCCCACCTATTGAAATGCAGAAAGCTCTTGATGACTTTGAAAAATTTCTTCATTCTAAAGATGCAATGTTGCCACTTCTCAAAGCTGGTTTGATTCACGCACAATTTGAAACTATTCATCCTTTTCTTGATGGTAACGGAAGAACTGGACGTTTGCTAATTACGTTTTATCTTTGGCTAAGTAATCTTCTTGAAAAGCCAGTTTTGTTTCTTGCTACTTATTTTAAGAAGCATCAGAAAATATATTATGCCAAACTTGATGGTTATCGTAATGGCGAAGTGAAAGAATGGCTTGAGTTCTTACTTGATGGTATAATTGAAACTGCTGAAGAAGCAATATCTACTGTTCAGGCAATTACTGAATTAAGACAAGAAGATATGGAAAAAATTCAGGCACTTAGCAAAACATCTTCTGAAAGTGGGATTATAGTCCTACGTAATTTATTTGTTTTACCTATTGTTAACGTGAATACAGTAAAGAAATGGACAGACTTTACACGTCAAGGTTCTCAAAGAGTGATTGATCGTTTTGTAAAACTTGGCATACTTGAACAAAAAGACAAAAACGAAAAATACGGTAGGTCATTTATCTACCGACGATATGTAGATATTTTTACAGAATAAAAATAATGACAATTACTGATTATCACGCAAAATATTACGCCTACGAGCTAACAAAAAGGAGTTCTTCTGATAGCTTACAGAAACTTACTTCTACTTTATCTAATGCTCAGGTCGACTTAAATCCGCATCAGATTGAAGCGGCTTTATTTGCTTTTCGTTCACCCCTATCAAAAGGTGCTATCTTAGCAGATGAAGTTGGTTTAGGAAAAACAATTGAAGCAGGCTTGGTTATTTCTCAAAAATGGGCGGAACGCAAAAGAAGGATGCTTCTTATTGTGCCATCAAATCTCCGTAAACAATGGAGTGCTGAGCTACAAGAAAAGTTTTTTATTCCTTCCACTATCCTTGAAGCAAAATCATTTAATCGTTGTATCAAAGAAGGTAATCTCAATCCTTTTGATCAAGAAGATACTATTATAATTTGTTCTTATCATTTTGCACGGAATAAAGCTCCCTATGTAAAACAAACGCCTTGGGATTTAGCAATTATTGATGAAGCTCATAGGCTTAGGAATGTTTATAAGCCAAGTAATAAAATCGCTAAAGATATTAAAAATGCTCTTGAAAATATTCCCAAAATATTACTTACAGCAACTCCACTTCAAAATTCATTACTTGAGCTATACGGTCTTGTAAGTATTATTGACAGCCACGTTTTCGGCGATCTTAAAAGTTTTAAATCACAGTATGCTAGAGTCTCTCAGGTACAGGACATTTATGAAAATGAATTAGGATTGATAGAACCTAAACAAGAAATGTTTATTGATCTTAGAAACAGACTTAAAACTGTTTGTATAAGAACATTAAGAAAACAAGTTTTAGAATACATAAAATATACAAAGCGTATTCCTATAACGGAAGATTATATTCCTTCAGAGGAAGAAGTCAATACAATGATGAGTCAGACCTTCAACGTTTAAGTTTTAGAGATTTATATTGGTATTGTTATCTTGACCAAGAATCTATTGATGACAACTTTTTTAATTTGGGTGTAGGAACAAACATTAATAGTTTTAAAAGATTAAAAAGCCGTAATGTTTTACGGTATTTATTAGGTTTTCATCAGGAGGGTGTTGCAGAATTAGAAATTCGTTTAGAAGAAGTTAGAATTGAAAAAAATAAATTATTAGAAGCTGCCAAACAATTAAAATCGATACTTTCTGAAATTAATGTAGAATCCGAAATTGAAATTGATATAATAATTTTCAAATATAATATACAGCTTATTGAAATTAAGAAATCTATTGAAGGCATCAGAAATAGCCTTAAAGAAAATATAAGTCACTCTGCTGATAAACTAAGAGTAGAAGCACGACAATTATTCGAAGAAATTGATTCATTAGAATCTACTATTTCTGAAGTTGGAATTAGTATTGATCAAAATGAAAGATATTTAAATGAGATGTATTCACAAACAACGAAGCTTAAGCGAATAAATGCAGCGAGGGCAGTACTTAATAATGTAGATTTTGAAAAATGTCCTAAATGTATTCAAATTCTGTCGGATAGGGATGTTGGAATATGTTCTGTATGTGGACAAGTTGATATAACTCCAGAAAATGCTATGGAAGAAGTTGATAAAACTGAAAAGGATTTCAAGGCTCGAATATAAGAACTTCAAGAAATGTTACAATTACAAAAAAAACAAATGAAAAATCTTAGAAATAAGAGATTTGAATTAGTAAAAGAAAAAGAAACAATTGATAATCATTTAAATGTAGTTTCAGAGCAATACGATTCAGCTTATCTATCTGGAGCGATTGAGCTTGAGAGAGAGAAAGCTAAATTAGTTGAAGGTATAAAGTATTTTGATCGGGTAAAAATTATTCCGTATAAAATAAATTCTATGGAAACTAGAAGTGATGAATTATTTCTTGAGCAACAGTCGTTGAATAGAGAGCTAAAATCTATGAAAGCAAAAGCAGAAAAGAATTTAAAAAATCTTAATGAATTATCATCTTTATTTTTGGATTGTTTAATTAATACAAAAGAAAAAGGATATTCAAAAGATGATTTAGTTAAAATTCGACCTGATGATTTTTTACCTGAAATCTTTCATATTAAAACGGGAGATACTGCTACAACTTCATTTAGAAACATCGGTAGTGGTGGTATTAAAACAAGGTTTAAAACTAGTTTTGCAATAGCAGTCCATCGTTTAGCAAAAAAAATAGATATTAGCATTTTACCAAAATTATTAATTATTGATACTCCTATGAAAAATGTTAGCGAACGAGAAAATAGAGAACAATTTGAAGGATTCTATCAAATGTTGTATGAGCTTTCTTCAACTGAATTGAAAGATACTCAAGTAATTATAATTGATAAAGAATTTCGTAAACCTAGTAGAGAATTAGGATCTGATTTAATAGTTAGGCATATGAAATTAGATGATCCAGAAAATCCACCACTTATACCATATTTTAAAAACTTATAATTATCTATGTAAGATATTTAAATGAAAAATAATAATACTATAATTTACACTCGTGTTTCATCCAAAGAACAAGAACGTGATGGATTCTCAATTCCTGCACAAATTAAGTTATTAAAAAAATACGCTGAAGATAATAATTTTCATGTAGTTAAAATATATGAAGAATCTGAATCTGCAAAAGGATCAGGGCGAAAACAATTTAATGAAATGCTTGATTACATTATTGCTAATCCAGAAATTAAATATCTACTATGTGAAAAGACTGATAGATTATCCCGTAATTTTAAAGATATAGCAACTCTTGATCAACTAATAAACGAAAATGATCTAACTATTATTTTAGTAAAAGAGAATTCAGAACTTAGCAAACATTCTCGATCACATGAAAAATTTATGTTTGGCATTAAAGCCTTAATGGCTAAAAATTATGTAGATAATCTTTCTGAAGAAGTTAAAAAGGGGATGAATGAAAAAGCATCTCAAGGTATATTTCCAGGAGGTAGTATTCCACTAGGTTATCTAATAGATAAGAATACAAAAAAGATTTATGTCGATTCAAGTAGATCTCATTTAATAATAGAGATGTTTCAGATGTATGCTGAAAAGAAAGCTTCATTAAGTATAATATCAGTTTGGTCAAAAACAAAATCATTGAAAATGCCTCGAAGCGGTCGATCAGTTTCAAAAAGCCAAGTTGAAAGAATTCTCAAAAATCCTTTTTATTATGGTGAATTTAGATGGGCTGGTAAAATATTCAAAGGATCGCATGAGCCTATAATTAGTAAATCATTATTTGATTCAGTTCAAAATGCTTTTAAATCGCATAACAAACCTCACTTAAATAGAAAAAGTTTTGCCTTTGGTAGTTTGATTGTATGTTCAGAATGCGGTTGTAAAATTACAGCACAAATCAAAAAAGGTAAATATGTATATTACCATTGTACAGGTATGCGAGAAAAACATAGTAAGTGTTACGTTCCTGAAAAGAATATAGTTCAACAGTTCAGAAATGGATTGTTACCAATTTCTATTAATCAAAAATCAGCTATTAAAATATTAGAAAAGTTTAAAGAACAAGAAGATATTATCTATTCAAATCAATCAAAAGATAAACATAGAATTGAACAAAGACTTGCTCAATTACAAAAATGGTCAGAGCAAAGTTATATTGATAAGCTTGAAGAGAAGATCACCGAAAGCCATTGGCAAAACATCACCGCAAAATGGGGGGATGAAACAGCGACACTACAAAATAGCATGGCGGTGAACGGTTCCCCGATCCATAAAATTAAGACCGTTGAGAAAATATTAGAACTCCTACAAGTTCTTCCGTCACTTTGGGATACAAGGAATTTGACCGATAAAAGAAAAATGGTTGATTTGTTATATTCGAACTTTGTTTTAGACGGTGCAACTCTATATCCCACATACAATAAAGCCTTCACTATAATAGCTGAAGGACTTGTTTTTAATAATAAGCGGGGATGCTGGGACGAGTATAGAACAATTATAATTGATAATATCAATGAAAATGTGAAAATCTAGAACGGATAAGTTATTCAAGTTAAAACAGATATTAGAAGCATGGTTGACATTGTTTAACAGAGAACTTTTATATTTTATTTAATTCTAATCTATTATTGTATTGTAAAACTAGTACTTTAATTTGTTCCGTTTGAAAATATATGATCAATAGCTTCTTGTTGCTTTTCACCCTCAGAAATCATTTCATTTATTCTAACTTTTTCTTTATCTGTAAAATATTGCCAATGATCGTTAGCTAACTTTTGCATCCTGTCAATAGTTCGTGGGTGAGTCGGTGGTTCATTATGGTTATTTGTTATTTTTGAGGATATCACTTCAAGCCAATTTAATATATACAAAGTTAATATTGGTTGATATTTATATCCATCGCTCAATAATTCTCTAGTTCCTGTTGAGAATTCATGGTTAGAAGCCATATATTCCTTATACCATTCAAATGCAATATTATCTGCTTCAAATTCCATATTCTGGTTTTTGTTGTATTTTTCGAGATCTATTTTAGCAATTTTAGATCCTTTAGTCATTCTAAGAATTGTTTTCTTTGTGTCTTTAAGATGACCAGCGTAAGTATGTGCAAATTCATGACATACAATAAAAAGTTTACATAATTGTGTTTCGCTAGATCGGAAGAGCACACGTCTGAACTCCAGTCACACTGATATATCTCGTATGCCGTCTTCTGCTTGAAAAAAAAAAAACTCAAGTCACACTGATATATCTAGTATGACGTCTTCTGCTTGAACAAAAACCACATCTCCTATACCTGTGC
>CALCCW010000293.1:0-3088 GCA_937900185.1 uncultured candidate division Zixibacteria bacterium
TTTTTTTTCAAGCAGAAGACGGCATACGAGATATATCAGTGTGACTGGAGTTCAGACGTGTGCTCTTCCGATCTAATTTTTCCCATAGAGAAAAGGTGTGCCTATCTCAGAAAGAGGGAGTGCAATCATATCCTTTTTAGATAAAATTGGTGATGATATACCCCAGTTTATATCAATCTCGCTATCATTATATGCAAATGATTTATCAGAGTCAGGGGCATAATAGTTGTCAACCTTATAGAGGATTTCGCAATTTTCCACAAGAGTTATAAATCCGTTTGCAAAACCTACCGGAAGATATAATAATAATTTGTTTTCAGATGATAATTCAACGGAATAAAACTGCTTAAAAGTAGGGCTGTTTTTTCTTATATCTACAAAGTAGTTTTTAATTGAACCGCTTATAACTCGAATAAGTTTAGTCTGTGCATTGGGAGGTGACTGAAAATGCATACCTCTAATTGTGCCTGTTTCTTTACTATAAGAATGGTTATCCTGTATAAATTCTTTATCAATACCAAGTTGTTTGAGTTTCTCTTTTTGGTATGACTCAAAGAAAAATCCTCGATTGTCCTCAAGAAGATTTGGTCTTATAAGATGCACTGATTCAAAAATTGTTTTTATTATTTCCATATAGATGAATATTCAGCATTTTTATCTGAAATTCAACTGATTTATTTTAATTGATGAAAATTTTAAATAAGAATTTGAGATTAAAGGTCCGGAGCTTCTAAACCGGTGATCTTTTTTATGGCTTCTTTGAATTTATTGATATTTTCTTCTGAATCGGGTTCCATAGCTGCTTTTGTAGACGGAATTTTCGTAGTAGTCGCAAGATCAATTTTACCCTCATATCCTGCTACGTCACGAATATATTTATAATATTGTATTAATCTCTCAGCCATTTATTTGCCTGCAATCAATTCATTATAAATTTTGACATATGGTTTTGCAATCTCACCCCATGCATGAGGTCTTTGAAGTTTCCACTCGCAATGAGAGTCTCCCTTTCCTCGACATACCGGTTCAATCGCTACTACTAATTTCCCAAAAAAGGCAGTAGCCCAACCGGTAGCGTATCCCATTAAAGACCAGCAAATTGGTTCATCAGTAATTTCGTTGAAACATAAATGCTGTTCTGCTTCATAAGAATTAACCCATTTTCCTGTAAAATAAAATTCATCTTTCTCACGGTCAAACTGTATTTCCGTAGGTTTAGCAGATACTATCCCCTCCCAAGTATGTATAACCGGACCGGATGCTAATAATTCCATTTCTGATTCAAATGAATAATTTATTTTCATCTGCAAGAAGTCAGTGTACCCATTTTGATAGCCAAATTTCAAGAAAAACGCTTTTGCTTTTTCAAAACCGATTTCATCTATCAGATTTTGACGTAATAATCCAATAGCGTTTACATCAAAAATGACTAATCTTGAGTCTTTAAATGAGGTTTGACCTTTTTCAATATCAAAAACAAGGTCATTTTTTAAATTAAAATCTAAAGCTTTCATGGTTTATGTATCGGAATATTTATGATTTTTTTAACAGAGATATAAAAATATGGCGCCCCGCAGAATTGAACTGCGGACACACGGATTTTCAGTCCGTTGCTCTACCAACTGAGCTAGGGCGCCAATTAATACAATTTAGAATTGACAATCTACTATTTTATCGTAAGATGTCAACTGAAAATTAACTTTGTTGCTATAATAATTTTTTTGTCTTCTCAGAATACAACATTGAAAGAGAAATTACCGATAAAATAAGCAAAATAATATTCTCATATTTGTCATATCCGATTAAAGCGAAAATAATAATAAGAATATTCATTCCAATCAGCCCATACCACCCTATCTTTTTTTTCTCACCATATGATAATACAGCCATAAGAAGAACTAACCCCAAGGCAGCAAATAAAATCATCTGCCCCATAGTTACATAATTACGGTCTAATATTGAAAGAACAATTTGCACTCCGCCATATAGCAGAAAAATTCCGGAAATAATATAGCCGTGCCATAAAGCAATTTTAAAACTTAGTGGTTCATCTGCTGTTTTTTCATTATTCATAATATATTCCTTTACTTATTTTCACCTAAAAGTCCTGCACCGATAAAACCGGCATCATTACCAAGAGATGCTTTTACAACTTGCATTTTTTCAACGGCAGATGAAAATGCATGCTTTTTAATCTCTTCAAAAACCAGTCCAACAAAATTTCCGCCGCCGTCTGTTATGCCGCCGCCAATGACAACCATTTCAGGATTTAAGAGATTTACAATACCTGCTAATCCTATTCCGAGATACGATGCTGTTTCAGCAATAACTGCTTTTGCGATATTGTCACCTTTTTTGTTAGCGGCAAAAAGTTTCTTTATGGTTAGGTTGTCAATATTTGAATTTAAAACATCAGTAAATATTGGGCTTAATTCGCCATTTAGTGATAGTCTTACACGTTGTAATATATGTTTTGATGAACAGTACGCTTCAATACACCCTTTATTTCCGCAGGCACATTCGGGACCGTCAAAGTTAATAGTCATGTGTCCTAATTCACCACCGGTGTAATTATGCCCATGCATAATTTTGCCGTCATATATAAAAGCACCACCTATTCCGGTACCTACTGTAACACAGACGACACTATTTTTTTGTTGAGCGGCACCAAAGGTATACTCAGCGAGTGCCATTGAATTCACATCATTATCAACAAATATTGGAAGATTTAATCTTTCGTAAAGTGCTTCGCCAATCTGTGTACCTGTCCATCCTTCTATGTTTGGACATGGACCTATAACTTCTCCTGTTTGTGTATTCACTGCCCCCGGAGAGCCGACACCTATATGCCTGATATCTAATTCTTCTTCAGCAGCAAAATAGAGAAGTCTTTCGCCTATGTTTGTGACAAGGTGAAGTAATGCTTGAGGTCCTTTTTCAGATAAAGTAGGCTTTTGTTCACGATACACGATATTGCCTAAAGAATCAATAATCCCAAATTTAATGTTTGCACCAGATCGGAAGAGCGTCGTGTAGGGAAAGAGTGTAGATCTCGGTGGTCGCCGTATCATTAAAAAAAAAACAATAA
>CALCCW010000294.1:0-3843 GCA_937900185.1 uncultured candidate division Zixibacteria bacterium
AAGGAACAGGAAAAAGCTGCACATTCCGGTGTAAAAGCTGCGTGGGGTGCATATTTACCACAAATTGTAGCTGTTGCGGACTGGCAGCAAAACCAAGGATATAATGGTATGGGAACAGATGATGCTATATGGCAAGTTACTATTCAGGCAAAATTACCATTATGGAATGGAGGACGACGTCGTGCTAATATCAGTCAAGCCAAAGCTCAACGAAAAGCTGCCAAATATCAGCTGCAAACACAAAGAGATAATGCACTTGCAGAAATTATCTCAGCACGTGGAGCATGGAATGCTGCAAAAGCACAATATGAGGCGGCAGTAAGTGCGATAAAAGCATCAGAAGAAGTAACTCGTATTCAAACAGATAGATTTGACCAAGGTCGACTTTCAGCAACCGATTTAGTAGATGCCGAAGCGTCACTTGCTTTTGCACGTTCTGAGTTAACAAGTTCATTAGCTCGTTGGTGGAAAGCAGATGATTCATTAAGAAAAGCTATAGGACAACCACCGTTTGAATATCTTGATGAGACTAATGATAAAATAAAATAATTGAAAAAAGTATGAGAATAACATAAGGAGTATGTCGTGGTTAATTTACATATAGTAAACGGAAAAAATAAAATTCTATGGATAAGTGGAATTATTCTTATAGTATTAGTTCTGTTTGTCATTTTGCGAATAAAAGAAATTGGACATGTTCCGTCACAGGAATTATCTCCTTGGGCATTAAACACTGCCGTGGCTGAATTGGGAACTGTAAGTCAGGGTTTTCCTGTATTGGCGAAAGTTTCTACGAATAGTAATATTACTATTACCGGGCAAATATCCGGTACAATTCTAAAAATGGGTCCTCGGGAAGGTATGAAAGTGAAAGCCGGTGATTTCCTTGCTCAAATCGACACCAGAGAAATTGAAGAAAATATCGCCGGTTTACAGGCTAAGTTGAAATCTGCAAAAGCTCAAGTTGCACTTCACAAAGATGAACTTGCTCGAGAACAAAAACTATTTGACGAAGGCGGCAGCAGTGCTACTGCTTTAGAAATTCATAAAACAGCTGAAGTTTCTGCTTTAGAAAATGTTCGTGCATTAGAGCGACAGATTGATGCACTTACGGTAAGAAAAGAATACGGAAGAGTGACTGCTCCTACTGATGGTGTTATTGCTGCTCGTTTGCGTGAACCCGGTGATGTGTGTATGCCCGGACACCCACTATATAAATTAACAGAAGCGAAAGGTGCCAGAATTCTTGTCAGCTTTCCACAAGAATTAATTGAAGATATAGAGCCTAATTCCGAGTTGGAATTATATCACGGAAAAGATTCAATGACTGTTCATCTAAACAGGATTTTTCCGTCGGTGGACGCATTTGCTCTTGGAAAAGCTGAAGCTGATTTAGATGTTACCCCATTTGGTTTGTCAAGCGGAGCTCGTGTAGCGGGTAGAATTATTTTAGATAAACGAACTAATTCTACTATTATTCCACATGGTTCTTATGTCACCGGTGAAAAAAATAATATCTCTAAAGTATTTAAAATTGTAAATCGTGATAACAAAAATTATTTGCAGATGATTTCTGTGAACATTGAATTAATTGGAAGGAATAAAGTCGCCGTCTCGGGTGAATTATTCCCTCAAGATAAAATTGTAGTTGCCCATGAATCTGTTTTGCAAAGATTGAAAGATGGTGATCCTGTTACGGTAGTTGGGAGGATACAATGAATTTCATGGAACGAATATTACGACAGCCATACGCAATTTGGTCGTTAACGTTAGTTACGGTTTTAGCAGGTATTATTGCGTATAATACTTTGCCGATGAATCTGTTTCCTGACACCAACAGACCGGTAGTCTCGGTTGTAACACAGTGGCCGGGTGCTGCGGCAAATGACGTTGCCACTGATGTTACGCATCCTATAGAAGTTCGGCTTTCGGCAATTGATGGTGTCCGCCGAGTAACATCGACTTCAAGAGATCAAGTTTCATCTGTACAAGTAGAGTTTGAATATGGGAATAATATTGATGAAGCTGCCAATAAAGTATCAACTGAATTGCCGCGAGTCAGGGGCATGTTACCTCATGGTATTCGTGAACCGTTGATATTTAGAATTACCGATGCAGCTCGTCCTCTAATGGTTTATGCGGTTACTTCTGCTAAAGATGCCCATCTTTCTCAAAGTCAAATCAGGCGTATCGCAGAAAATAAACTTCGGGATGAGATGTTAAATATCCCGGGAGTCGCCGAAGCAGAAGTCTTTGGAGGAAATGTCAGACAGGTTGCTGTTGATCTTGACCGCAATAAACTTGAAGCTTACGGACTTTCGGTCGGACAAGTGGCAGTTTCTTTGAAAAATTCAAATATTTCTACTCCCGCAGGTTTAGTGTATCGGGATGGTGACAGGTATCTGCTGACAACCCAAACATTAGCAAAAGGACCTGAAGATTTAGCACAAATTTTAGTTGCATTACCAAATGGAAATTATGTTCGAGTTGGAGACCTTGGAGATGTTCATTGGGGAATTGCAGATATATCTTCTTTCTATCATGGTAACGGCAAACCGGCTATTGCAATTTCATTGCTTCGCGGAGAAAAAGGGCATGCAAGAGAAGTTATTTCTGAAATAAATAATCGTATTGATGATATATCAGCTGATTTTCCGATGCTCAAAATTGAAGAAGCAGATACCCAGGGAACACTGATTGACCTGACAGTTGATAATATGTTAGGAGCACTTCGTGATGCTGTTATTATGACGATTATAGTTATACTACTGTTTCTTGGAAATACAAGAGCTGCTGCTATTACAGCTTTGTCACTCCCTTTTACATATCTTTTAACATTTGCTGCCCTTAAAGGACTCGGGTATGAGTTTAATATGGTAACTCTTACTGCTGTTATTATAGCGGTGGGGTTGTTGGCAGATGATGCGATTGTGGTTATAGAAAATATAGAACGGACAATCCGAAAAACCGGAGACAGCAGTATTGCCACTGCTGCCAAAGGAACCCGTGAGATATTTTTAGCTGCTGCCTCGGGAACAATAAGTGTCGTAATGGTTTTAGTACCTATTATGTTTATCGGTGGTTATGTGCAGACAGTTTTACGTCCGCTAACAGTAACACTTTCAGTTGCTCTCATGGCATCACTCATTGTGTCTGTAACTATTATTCCTTTGTTAGTTCCATACGTAATCCGCCCGGGTCAACGCGACCCTCTATATATGATTTTGCATCCGGTAGAAATTTATTTTTTAAACCCCTTAAAAAGATTTTATGCTCATCTTGTAAGTTGGGGACTTGAACATCGTAAGACGATTATTGTCAGTTTTGTTGTGCTGTTTTTTATTTCTCTTAGTCTAATGAGACTACTCGGACGTGAACTGATGCCTTTGATGGATTCAGGGATTTTTGTTGTACAATTTGAGGCACAACCTGATACTGATGCTCCTGAAATGCAGGCGATTACTCAGGAAATAGAAGACTCTGTCAAAGTTACTGTTGATTCTACACTGTTATTGTCTATGTCTACAGTTGTAGGTTCAGAACCTGGGGTTAAGTCATTTGGTGCTGCACGAACAATGCAAAGTGGAAAAATTACGGTAAATGTCGTTGATAGATTCCAACGAAAGAGAACTATTTATGAAATAGAAAATGAAATTAGAGAACAGATTCGGAAAATTCCTAATTTAATTTATGCTGATGTATATGAATTTGGTGCCACACCTTTATCTTCATTAAGAGGTACTGTTGATATAATGTTAAGCGGTGATGACCCGATGGTGTTAGACAAATTAGCTGATACTGTTATGGCAAGAATTAAAAATGTAAGAGGTTTAACAGGGACAG
>CALCCW010000295.1:0-47772 GCA_937900185.1 uncultured candidate division Zixibacteria bacterium
CATGTACTTTGTTGACATTGGATAATAGAGGGTCACATAACCATGCACCCGATTCATGTTTTTTCCCTTTGGCGGCAGCGGCAATACCAACGGCATAAGTTGTTTCGTTATTGATATTCATTTTGACCAGTTTATCTTTGAAAACTTTTGAATTGAGACCATTTGTTCGTGCGGTCAATATTGCCGAACCAATTTTTATATCACCTTGTCCGGCTACGCAACCTCCGATTGATGCTCTGTACGGCATCACAAAATATCCGACAGTTGAGCCGGTATATTTAGTCTCTCCATTCATAAAGACTCGATCGTTTGGAATAAAGACATCTTCAAAAAACAGATATGCCTGAGTAATTCCCCCTTCAGTAACAGGATTATCAAATCCGTCTTCTTCATCTCGTCGGTCACTTGGATGACGAGTTTCTACAATTGTTAACCCTTCAATATCTTTTGGAATGACAAATGCCACCGCATACGCTGCATCTTCTTCTCTGTATCCGGATCCCGGAAGAATAAATATTTCATTGGCAGCAGCAACACCACATATCATAACTTTAGCACCACGAACAACAATTCCATCATCACGCTTTTCTACGACATGTAAGAAAAAATCTTCATCATCCTGCTGTGATGGTGATTTAGTGCGGTCACCCTTGGGGTCAGTCAATGCTCCTGAAATTGTAATATCCCTTTCTTGAGCATTTTCAAGCCAAGTCAAAAAACGTTTATGATAGTCAGTTTTTAAATCCCTATCCATTTCAAAGGTTGAAATAAACATTGCATTCAGTGCTGTCCATCCTGCACATCTCCCACCGGTACAAGTACCGGTAAGATGAAACATCAGTCGTTTCATTTCCGAGTTGGCGTACATATCTTCAGCTGATTGAATAATAGAAAGATAACGGCTGATTGTTTTACCTGTTATATGTGATTTTGTTGTTAATAAATCTTTATAGCGGTCATCAAAAGCAGCTTTGAAAGTCCAGCCATGACCTTCGACAGTTCGTTTTGTTGCAGGGTTGGTAGTAACATCTTCTATCAATTTATCAAATTTATACATATTCGGACGCATTGATTGAAGTGACTGCAAATATTCTTCATAAGTTTTAATTGACATAAAAATCTCCTGTTGTAGTAAAAAGGCTCTTTGTCTCTTTAATAATATATACTTTGTGAAATAAATAACAAGGGAAAAGTTGTACGAGTGAAAAGGGTTAGTCAACAAACCCAAATGTGTAAGTTATTATTAAATTGTACGCTTGAGAACAATCATCGTAAAATCGTCAAAAATATGTTTTTTCGAGGCGAACTTATTGACTGCTTTATATATAGCATCTCTGATTGCGGTTGTAGATTTCTTGCGGTTTTCCTGAATAATGTCAATAAGCCGTTCTTCGCCAAACTGCTCGTCATTGTCATTAAATACTTCAACAACACCATCAGTATATAAAATCACAATATCATCTTTATTAATATAGACCGGACGTTCTTCATAGGTTGCATTCGGTACAACCCCAAGCACCGGACCGCCTTCTTTAAGTCGTTCTATCGTTCCATCAGTTCGTAAAAGCAATGGAAGGTCATGCCCGCAGTTGGAGAAAGTAAAGATATGATTTTTCACATCCATCACACCATAAACGGCAGTCACAAAATTGCCGGGCTTCATTGATTCATATAAAAGTTGATTTACTTTTTGACAAATAATACGGATAGAATAATTATTGCGAATCTCAGCAATCATTGATGCCCGAAAAGATGCCATCAATAATGAAGCAGGGATCCCTTTACCGGAAACATCGCCAATAGCTATACCAATCTGATGATCGACTATTTTTATAAAATCGTAATAATCACCGCCGACTTGACCGGACGGAATATTTTCACCGGTAATATCATATCCTTTGATGGTCAGTTTAGTTTTGGGAAGGAAGGACATTTGAATATCACGGGCGATAGACAACTGCTGACCGATTTTGTTGCTTTCAACCAGTTCATCGTGGAGTCTGGCACGTTCTATTGATATTGCTGCTTGAGCGGCAAATGCCGTGAGCAAGTTTAAATCATTTTGGTCATATGCATTTAGTTGTGATGATTCTATATTAAAAACACCTACAACCCGACCATCAACTTTTAACGGTACTAACATTTCACTTTTGGTCTTATGATGCAAATTGATATAGTTTGGATTGTCGGCAACATTTGATACAATAATAGGTGCTCCGTTATCTGCAACATGACCAACTAATCCCTGCCCATATTTTAAATGTATTTGTTCCTCAGAACAGTCTTCATAACCAAGAGTGTAGAGTGATTCAATTTCTGATTCATCAGTATTAATAATAAACACTCCACCCGCATCAAATTCAATAGCCTGCTTTAATGAATCGACAATGACGTTCAACAACTCATTTAACGAAAGCGATCCGGAAAGTTTTTCACCAATTTCAATTAAAAGATTTTTTTCAAGTAGTTCCCGTTGTGCCTCACGGTACAAATTGGCATTATCAATTGCGACAGCTATTTGGTTGGCAAGACCTTCCAAAAGAGCTAAATCTGCATCTGAAAATTCACCATCATTTTTATTAATAGCTTCAATTACCCCAATCATCTGACCTTTACCTATAAGCGGAATTGAAATTATAGATTTTACATCTATAGCAACTTCTGCCCACATATCGGCATCATATCGTGTATCATTCTGAGCATCGTTGATTATAACCGGTTTTTTATACTGAGCAACCCAACCGACCACGCCGGAACCTAAATCCCGCTCAAAAACCTGCATTTGACAGCCGGCTTTACAATTCATATAGCGAATTCTCATCACAGAATGGGTGTGATCTACCCGAAATACAAGTGCAGCCTCACAATCGACCGCATCAGATACCAGTTTCAGCACTATTTCTATTAAGTTTTCATACTCTAATGTTGAATTAAACCGCTTAGCGGCATCAAGTAAGAGTTTTTCGTTTTTAGAATGATTTACCATAGTGAATATAAGGTACGTTTTTATAAGAGTATGTCAAATATATATTTGATTAAGATTTAATTCAATTTATATTAAGATTTCTAAAGGAGATAAAAATGACTAACAAAATTATAATTAAACCAATTGCCTTTGTTAAAAACAACCGAAAAGAACCGACCGATGATAACTGGTCGAAAATAATTTCTATGATTGAATTGGCAGACGAAATACCAACAGAATCATTTGACGGTATCAATACTTTTTCGCATCTGCATATTCTCTTTTATTTTCATAAATCAGAAAAAACTGTATATGTAGGACACCCAAGAGGGAACAAAGAGTACCCAAAAGTTGGAATTTTTGCACAACGCAAAAAAGACAGACCTAATCATTTAGGGCTGACAACTGTAAAGTTGCTAAAACATGAAGGACGGATATTGACAGTTTCTCATCTTGATGCTATCGACGGTACCCCGATTATAGACATCAAACCTTTTATCAATGCATTTTTACCACAAGATAAAATCAAACAACCTGACTGGACTTTAGATATAATGAAGAAGTATTGGAAGAAAGAATAATTCTTATCTTTGTTATTTTAACAAAAAAAGTTTAGACATCCCCAAACCCTATAAAAGACAGGACAATGTTTTGTCGAAACAAAAAATCCTGCCAAAACAATAGAATAAACATTCCTGTCTGTTCTTTATGTAGAACAAGATTTTAACTTTTTACTGTTTATCAATAAAAAAACATTGACAAACAGTAATAAATTGCCGATAATAAGTATGACACTGAAATAGTAACGACGCAGGAAAAGGTAAGCTCATGATCTATAACCGAATAACAATTTAACTATATGGAGGAAGATATGGCATTAAAATTCAAATGTAAGCATTGTGGTGAGGAGCTTATAGTTTATTATCTCAAAAAAGGCGAAGAAGCTCAATGTAAAAAATGTGGGAAACAGACAACAGTACCAGAATCATCTGATTCCCTTGAATTAACAAGACCTGTACCTATCCCTCGTCCTAATCCGCTGATTATACAGGATGAAGAGCGAAGACAAGAGCTAAGCCGAGAGAGCATCGCTCGAATACCATCTGTAAGGTTTACAAAATGGATACTGGATGTTGTTTGGTATATAGGGATTTTCTTTATTGTATTTTGTATTTTAGGTAAGGTAGTAGGTGGGGTAATAGATGTAGGTCTCTTTAGTGATCAAACTCTTGAGCTGCCGATTAGGGTTCGTTTTAACGAGCCGCCAAAGCTGATCCCTTGGGAAGATGTTGCAGGTCAAACTCGTGCAGATGGTATGGTTCTTCTTGGTTATAATTACAGTATATATAAAATGCCGGGTGGGAACTGGCCATCATCGGTGGTCGTTGACCTATTCCTGAGTGCAATGTTTGTGATGGGAGCGACTTATTTATTGAGAAGAATATTTCGTGCAGTCATGGATGGCAAGCCATTTTCAAAACAGAACTCAGTTGATTTTCGGCGAGTCGGTTACATTGTCGCACTGTGGGGGCCAATCTATGGTACTTTCAATTTCATACAAGGAGGATATTACAATCCATGGCTTGGTTTGGCAAATGCACGTGTCAGTGTTGAACTACATTGGTACCCAAAACTTATCATCGTTGGTATGGTGATAATAGTTATTGCTCATCTGTTTGAGTTAGCTTCACGTATTCAAAGCGAAAACGAACTGACAATATGAGGACAGTAACATGACTATCATAGTGAACCTTGATCTTATGTTAGTTCGGCGAAAAATGACCCTGACCGAATTAGCGGAGAAAGTGGGCGTTACTATTGCTAATTTGTCTATCCTCAAGAAAGGTCACGCTCGAGCAGTGCGGTTTTCGACACTCAATGCAATTTGTGAAGCACTTGATTGTCAGCCCGGTGACATTTTGGAATTTGCAACAGAAGCGGAAGATACAACAACGTAGCCCTGACGATTATATGTCTTCAGGCAATTCTTATTTAAACGTTCTGTCAGTTCCTGATTCACTAAAAATGAATTGAGAACTGACATTTAATCGTTGGTTTTCAACCCTCTAAAAAGAAACAGAAACCAATAAAACATTTTATTTTTTTTAACCTGTCTCAAAAGCAGAACCCTCCACCCTATTTCTGCTTTATTCTCCCCTAAAATGCAATAAAATTTTCTCTTGATTTAAGTCATTTTTTTTAGATTATCATTGATTATAGTACTCTACGTTTATTACGATATTAACATGCGATTAGAGGATATGCTCGTGATTTCAAAAACATCTGTACATGCAACACTCGCTTTGGTCTATTTAGCCCAAATCGACAAGGACAGCTATGTCGGTGCCTCACAAATCGCTGAAAATATCAATGCTCCCAAAAATTATCTTGGGAAGTTGCTTAATAGATTAGCCGCAGAAGGGCTTTTAGAGTCAATCAAAGGATTTGGTGGGGGCTTTCGATTGGCAAAACAATCATCAAAAATTTCTATTTTCAATATTGTAGAACCGATTGATTCAATTAGTAAATTAAAAGGTTGTTTTTTAGGACAAACAACTTGTTCTTGTGATAAAACATGTGTGGTACATAATAAATGGGATAAAATTCGCTCGGATTATCTGCATTTTCTCAAAACAACAACAATAAAAGATATAGTTGAAAAGGATATCTCTTTAAAAATAGAATCATAACAAAAATGAATTATGTAGTTAATAATTTTTCAAGAAAGGATTTACACGTATGAAAAAACTATGGGTTGGGTTTATAGCCGTAGTTGCAATCTCATTTACAATTCTTGGATGGTCCGGTTTTAAGATTTATCAGGAAAAACCGCCTATTCCGGATATGGTAGTTACTACAACCGGAGCAGTAATTGTTCCATCTGGCGGGATTACAGCGGGTCAGAATGTTTGGCAGGCTATGGGTGGTATGGAACTTGGCTCAGTTTGGGGTCACGGCTCTTATGTTGCTCCTGACTGGACTGCCGAATGGCTGCATCGTGAGTGTGTTTTCATTTTAAATCAATATGCAAAAGCAGATTTTGATCGTTCGTATGACGATTTAAACGAAGAACAGCAGGCTGCTCTACGTCAGCGTTTAAAATCACTTCTAAATAAAAATACATACGATCCCAATACTAATACACTGGTTTTAGACCCGATAAGACTTTTGGCATACAAAGCAAATGTTGCTTATTATGTTGATCTCTTTACTAATGGTAAAGAAGAGTTTGCTATTCCTGTCGGAGCTATAAAAGATCCTGCTCGAATCAAACAGATGGCATCGTTTTTCTTCTGGTCTGCCTGGGCAGCATCAACTCATCGTGTTGATGATAATATTACCTATACCAATAACTGGCCCCATGAGCCTTTGATTGACAACAGCCCAACATCTGATTCCTATATTTGGACAGGCTTTTCAATTCTTACGCTTCTATTAGGTATTGCTTTATTGGTCTTTTACTATGTAAAAAATAAGGATGAGAAATCTATTCTTGAGAATCTTCCAAAAGAAGATCCTCTGCTTGGTTTTACACCTACACCATCACAAAAAGCATCAATACTCTACTTTTGGGTGGCGGCGGCTCTCTTTATAATTCAGATGTTATTAGGAATTATCATCGCTCATTACGGAGTTGAGGGTCAGGCTTTCTATGGTATTCCAATTGCTGAATTTCTACCATACGCTGTTGCCCGTACATGGCATACCCAGCTTGGTATTTTTTGGATAGCAACATCATGGCTGGCAGCAGGACTTTTTATTGCCCCAATAATTTCCGGTTTTGAACCTAAATTACAACGGTTAGGCGTGAATGTTTTACTTGGTGCCTTAGTTGTTGTTGTACTTGGTTCTATGACCGGTGAATGGCTCTCGATTATGGGTTATTTTAAAGGTGATATGTGGTTCTACTTTGGTCATCAAGGATATGAATATGTTGACCTTGGAAGAATTTGGCAGATTGCTCTTTTTGCTGGATTACTAATATGGGTTTTCCTTGTCGGAAGATGTATTCTGGCTGCTATCAGAAAAAAAGGTCCTGACAAAAATCTCTTATCAATGTTTTTAATCTCTATCATTGCAATCGGTGGTTTTTATGGAGCCGGCTTAATGTGGGGTAAAAATACACATCTCTCTGTTGTTGAATACTGGCGTTGGTGGGTTGTCCATCTTTGGGTGGAAGGTTTCTTTGAAGTTTTCGCCACCGCAGTTATCGCAATCTTGTTTACAAAATTATCTTTACTTCGTATGAAAAGTGCTACAAACGCTGTTCTCTTTTCAACTACTATATTTTTAACAGGCGGTATTATAGGAACTCTGCATCATCTTTATTTTTCCGGAACTCCAACAGCTATTATGGCACTCGGTTCGGTATTTTCGGCTTTAGAAGTTGCCCCTTTGACAATAATCGGATTTGAAATATGGGAAAATATTCGTCTTTCAAGATCTACCGCATGGGTTGAAAAATATAAATGGCCTATCTATTTCTTTGTAGCGGTCGCATTCTGGAATATGATTGGAGCGGGACTATTTGGGTTTATGATAAATCCGCCTATAGCTCTCTATTATATGCAGGGCTTAAACACAACTGCTGTCCATGCTCACACTGCTCTCTTTGGTGTGTACGGTATGTTGGGACTCGGCTTGATGTTGTTCTGCCTACGGGTGAAGCATGTTAGACAGGTTTGGAATCAGAAAATTATTAAATTTGCTTTCTGGGCAATTAACATCGGTCTTAGTATGATGGTTCTGTTCAGCTTGCTGCCTATCGGACTTATGCAAACCTATGCCTCTGTTGATAAAGGCTACTGGTATGCCCGTTCAAGTGAGTTTTTATACTCGTCAACCATTACAACCTTAAAATGGATGCGTGCCCCGGGAGATACTATTTTCGCTATTGGTATTTTGGTGATAGTTCTTTTTATCTTTGGACTTTCAACAGGACATTCATTAAAGAAAAAAGATTAATATTTAGATTGTTATATATACACAAAAGCAGTAGAGCTTAAAAATGCTCTGCTGTTTTTTTTATGTATGTCATACTTTCCGCCTCGGCGAAAAGAGTTTTGAAACACATGTCGGACAGGTGGCAAGCCCCCTTGTGGTGTGGAAATATTCAATGAGAATAGAAACAAGCCCTAAAGCCGTGGTGTTCTGACTGCGACCGCATAATAAAGGCAGGTCTCAAATTAAGAACTGCCTTATTAATCCTTTAGTAAATCAAAAAATGCTAATTATTCATCTTACTTTTTAGACTCTTTCGATGCTTCTTCCCGCTGTAATTTTTTGTACCATCTTGGATGATGATGTTCTATTTCTTTCATCGGCATATCACCATTGAGCCATGTAAATGACATTGGGTATTGATCGGGATGGAATATGACAAAGAAGAAGTGGAAAACACCAATTGCAAGCATTGCTAACCACGCTTCATAGTAATGAACTGTCTCAGAGACTGAAACTATCCAGCCCGGGAATATTGAAGTGTAAAATGTCGGAAACCACAGTACAGTACCGGTAAATACCATCACAAATGTTCCCCAAGCTAATGCCCAATATTCTGCTTTCATGGTATAGTCGAAATAACCGAATTGAGGTTTGTCTTTGCTCATACCTAAGTAATAAAGTATATTCTGTTTAATTTCTTTAATATCAGACCATTGAGGAAGCATTTTTACAATTTTGGTACGACCATCTTTGGTAGCCATAACATATATAACATGATGAATAGAAACATATATCATCAATACGGCAGCAGTACGATGCACAATACCCCGAGCAGATTCAAACAGACCGGAGAAGTTAATAATATTCACCCACCATGCATTTGGAAACCTTAAACCAAAGCCGGTGATAACTAATATTATAAAAGTTACCGTTATAATTATATGTTGAAAAACTAGATTACCATTTAATCGTTTTACAGATTTTTGAGTTTTTAAATAACGATTTTTTAGTATCAGATATCTGATAAAAATTATCGCATTATGAGCAAGCATTCCACCAATAACTACAATAATAAGAATGATATAAATAACTTTAATAAGGTGATTTATCTCAAAATATTTATCTGTATCACTCATGTGTGTATAACTTGCCGCAAAAGTATCATTTGCATCGGGGTGACATTTCTGACAAGTTTTAGTACGATTATTCAGATTTATAGATGAAGCAGGATTAGATGCCGGTAAAATATCATGAGCATTGTGACAAGAGGCACAATTTGCCGCTTTCACAGAACCTCCATGAATTGCCAGTCCGTGGTAGGTGTCTTGATAGGTTGTAAATCTATCTTTGTTAAACCCATATTTCGCTGCCATACGAGTATCATTATGACATTTTCCGCAAACGTAATCGGAAATATTAGCATTATTAATCGGAGAATTAGAATTATTTGTACTTAAAATCTCATGCTCCCCATGACAATCAACACAATTAGGTGCATCTAATATTCCAGCCGCCAATGCTTTTCCGTGAATTCCCCTGCTGTATTTAACATAAATCTCTTCGTGACATTTTGAACAGGTTTTAGGGATATTCATTTTATTTACTTTAGAATCTGAATGAGAGGCAAGTTTTAAATCATGTACTCCATGACAATCAGTACATGTTGCCGCAGTTTCTATACCCTCTGAAAAACGTTTGGCATGAATACCTTTCATATATCGACCCGATATGCTGGATAATTTGATATCAGGGTCTTTTGACAACATATTTTTCTCATGGCAATTTGCACAAGTTTGAGCAATATTATTACGTGCTGTCATTGACTCTGGATTTTCTGACGACCTGATGTTATGGGTACCATGACATGATGAACAGGTAGGTGCCAAATCGTTATGTTTAGCCATGCCGTGGACTGAAGTTGCAAATTCTGCTGCAACATCATCATGACAGCTTGCACAATCAACCTTGGCAAGATTTTCTTCATGTGGAAAATCATCAACTCCTTCTAAATCAGCATGACAGTCAATACATGATAAATCTGCATGCACCGATAAATTTAAGGAATCTGAGGTAACAAACATTGACACTTCTTTACCGTTATGATTAATTCCGGTAAGTTCAGAATCATCATGGCAGGAAAGACACGTTTCGTTATCATCCTCAGCTGAGACAGACAACCCAAAGCATAGAATGATACTTAAAAGATAAATAATTAGTTTTAATCTATTCATTTTAAATCCCGGTTAAAATGATAATTATATTAATGACATTCGGTACAAACCGAGTCGTTTATTTTTGTTTTACCATGTTCCGTTAAAGAATGACAACTGGAACAAGCAAGCTCCATATCCGCTGCATGTAATTCATGAGGAAGTTCAGTATCATCATATTTTACAACTTCAGGAAAGAACGCATTTCCATGACAGAAAACTTGACAATTTTTCTCAGGAGACAAAGCATCTCCTCGAAAAGGCGTTTGATATGATTTATTAATCTTTTTCATCGCATTTTCAAATTTATCAGCAGCATGATTTAATATATGAGTGGAATACTTAATGTTGTGAACCATGTGTCCCTCAGAAACAAGATTGAAATCTTCTTTCATCTTTGTATATTCCGACTGAACTAAACGTCTTTGTTTTTTTGAACCGCCGATAGTTTTAAAATCAGCATAACTTTTTTTCATATAGGTTTTATAATCTTTCATTGCAAGTTTTTCACCTGATTTCCAATTATCAAACATAAGATCATAATTCTCACCATGGCAGGTAACGCAAGATTTACGAGATGCTTCTTTCTTCTCTTGGTGAGCCATAACCTCACCCTCAGCAGTTATATGAGTGTGACATCCTGTACAGCTGACTTGTGCTTGAAACATTGCCGACGGCATATCGTGTAGTTTATCTGAACTGCCTATACCCATATAGAGCTGTTTCGGTTTATTATGCTGTCTGAGATGACAGTTCTCACATTGAATTTCTAAAGCACCAACCATTTTATAATTACCATGTTTGATAAGATCATGACATTTCTGGCAATTGATTCCGGCATTTGTTACATGTATGTCATGCAGCTCAGCTTTAGTATAATCCTTTCGAAATCTTTCTACATGACAAGAATAGCATTTTCCTTCAGGAACAGAAGCATCGCCTTGTACAATTTTAATGTGACATTGCTTGCACTCAACCCCCAACTCAAGATAAGGTTCATGATTAAACATAAATCCGTCATGTTCAACTGCTGTTTTTGGATTACCATGACAGGAATAACAACCGGTAATAGCTTCTCCCTCACCGGCATCTTTAAAATGACAGACAAAACATGTTTGCTCATTTACTTTCATGTGTGTTAACGACTCATCATCTTGTTGAGACATTTGGTTATGACACGACGTACAATGAAGTTTACCGCTCCTTAAAACTTTGTTAAGATGGGTGCTGTGTTGAAAGAAAATATTTTCTTTGTATTTTAACCCTTTGTCAAGCGACTCTTCATCGTGACAATCAGCAGCCAAACAGTTTTCATTCATAACTCTCGCCTGAGGTCTTGTATTATACGTTTCTGTTGCATATTTAATAGATGAAAGAATCAAGTCACCTCCACTATACTCATGACAGGCAACACAATCAACACCAGAATGTTTTGATGCCTGCCAATGACGTACATACGGGTCCATATAATGACAAGAATCACAAAATTCGGAGTTTGTTGTTTCATACGAAGCAAAAGAATATAAGACAACCAATATAATAATAATGAAGCCTATAAAAACAAATAATCCTTTAATATTTTGCTTTAAGAGAGTTCCAAAATCTTTCAATAATTTCGTCATGAGTTGTCCTCCACATCATCGTTTTCGGACTGCTTTATAATATCAACGGATTCTTCTTTAATGATAGCCTCATATTCCAAAGGATGGTGATGTTTCATTTCAGTTTCGGTTAACTGTCCATGCCACCAAGTCCAACTCATCGGGAAAACCTCGGGGTTGAAATGAACATTATAAAAATGCCAGATAACAATCGACAAAGTAGCTAAAAGTCCTTCATCGGAATGCATCTCACGTCCAACATCATAAAAATATTTTGGGAAGAATTCTTTATACCACATAATAGCACCGGAGCCAATCATAATAACCATGCCCCAATAAACTGCCCAATAATCAAATTTTTCAATAAAAGAAAACCGTCCAAATTTTGGACCGCTTTTTGATTTACCTATATAATACTTTATAGTACCCATGAAATCTGCGGCATCTTTTAAATTTGGAATCATCAGGAAAAAATCTCTTCGTCCAATTTTTGAAGCAACAGAGTAGCCCAAATGCCATACTCCTACAATTATTAAGCCAACTGCTCCGATACGATGTATTAGAGTAGAATTTTGAAGCCCGCCAAATAGGTCTATGACTATAAATTTTGATATTGCAAATTCAGGAAATTTTAAAGGCATACCGGTAATTATAAGAATAATAACTGATACAAACATAAGCATGTGCTGGTATCTAAAGTTTTTACCAAACCGTTCAAAGTTTCTTTCAGGTCGCTCTTCAGGATACATTTCACTCAAAGATTGCGGGTGAAGTTTTGTAACTGCTTCATTGAGTAGACTTGACGATTCATATTGCAGTCTTTCAGTCACTTCTGTTGATATCTCATTTATTTGCTCACTGGTGGGTTCAATTTTTACAATATCAACAGCAGATTTAATAATATTATCAGATAAGCCTTTTATGTAAGCTTCTCTTTTATCAAGATTTGTTTTCTTGTTACTCATCTGTCAGTTACCTTTTTGTTCTTGCATTTTTTGCTCGGCGGAATAAGTCCATAATGATAAAAGCAAACAGTCCAAGAAGAACTGATACTGTTAATATTACAAATGCTTTTGAAATATAATATATAATTCCCGAATCTTCACTTTTCGGATTTATATGAATTTGCTGTCCTGATGAAAATTCCGCTGAAGCTCCGGGATGACAACCTTTTTTACCACATGTCTTAGGAATATTATCAGGATAAACCGAAGATTTAGGATCGTCCTCACCACGAATATCATGATAGTCATGACAGGATGCACAATTTGCAACAGTTTTGCTGCCCATCTGCTGACCAATGCCGTGAAACGATTCTTCAAATGTTTCAACTCTATCAGTTTTTACATTATATTTATTCACTACTCCCTGCGGACCATGACACTCGGTACATGTTTCAGATATCCTTTCATCAGAAACTCGGGATTCAGCATTATCGTGTTGTTTTATATCATGTTCTCCATGACAACTTGTACAGGTTGGGGCATCTTTAATTCCATCAGCAACTGCCCTCCCATGAGTTGACTCTTTATATACAGCATATATTTCAATATGACATGAACCGCATGTTTTTGGAATGTTTTGCCAATAGAATTTTGATTCTATTGTTTTATGTGAAAACACATCATGTCCACCATGACAATCCTGACAAACAGGAGCTTTTTCATTTCCGGCAAGAACTGCCATTCCATGTACCGAATGTTCATATTGGTCATACATCTGTCCGTCAGGGGCTCCGACCTGATTCCCTGAATAATGACATCGGCGGCAGTTAACTTTTTTAACTGCTTTATGTGGAATTTCGTTTATATCAGAATGACAATCAGTACAATCTTTATTATAGTGAACTGAACGGGCAATAATTGATTCATCAACATATAATGGAATTTTCCGACCGGTTTCTTCAGAACGGTGAATTTCCTTTTTGCTGTGACATATCTGACATTTCTCTAATGCATATAAATCTGATGAACTACCGCATAGAAGAAAAAAAACTAAGACTATATAACTTAACCGATTCATTTACTTACTCCACCCTTTTAACTCGACGCTTGTATTCCAAAATGCGATAGAGAACAAAAGCAATTATAATAATTGTAATAAAGAAAATATAGAACTTCCGCACAAAAAACCGTCCGCCGGACTCTTTTGTCGTTGCTGAAGTATGAATAGTTCCATGAGCAAAATCCGGAGGTAAATCTGTATGACATTTGCCGCAAGTTGCTTCTATATTATCTTTGTAAATCAATGACTTAGGATTATCCTGTGGATAGATATTATGTACTCCATGACAAGAAGCACAATTAGCTACTGATGATTCACCAAACTCATTTGCGATACCATGAAAAGATTCTTTAAAGGTTGCTATTCTATCTGCTTTTAATCCAAATTTTCCAACAATTCTTTCTGATGCGTGGCATGCTGAACACGTTTTAGGCACATTTGTAGAATACACATTTGATTCAGGATTAAGATGAGACATAATATTATGTCCACCATGACAATCAGTACAATCAGGAGATTCTTTAATACCATTTTGTAAAGCAACACCATGAACAGATTCTTCATAAATTTTATATATATCTTCATGGCAGGAACTACAATCAACATCTGTTTGAAATGCATGTTTTTCTTGAGCATTTATATCATGACAATCAGTACAATATAACTTTTTATGAACCGAATTGTTGATAATTGAAGAATCTACGTGGATTGTTGTTTCATTTGCTTGTTCGCCAATTGCTGAATGACACCTTAAACATGCAGAATCATCGGCTAAAACAAATGTAGCAGAAAACATAAAAATAATGAAAATAATATACTTCATATTTACACCCAAATTCTATTGAAGCGTTGTCTCTATTACAGGATGACAACTAACCTCTTTATTGTACACTAACTTCTCTTTATTACTTGGGATAATATATGTAAATATTCACTAACAGCAAGTTATATTTTTCACAAAGAGAGAAAAAAATATCTTCTTTCGATATATCGCTCTAAACAGGTTAGTAACCTGATTCAGGAGTATGACATTCAGTACAATTCATCTCTTTCCATGCACCGTCAATATCTTCAGGATGCTTGAATTCAACCCCGGATAAGTTATGCTCTAATTCAGCAACATCCTCCGAAGGTCCTTGTGCCACGATAAGATGACAAGTTGTACATTTGTTGGAAAGTTTTTTTCCATATTGATTTTTCATTGCTCCGTCATGACATCTAAAACAGCCGTCATTCACAAAATGAGTCAAATTATTCTGTCTGTCTCGATAGTCAGTTTTCATTTCAGGGAAGAAATTTTGTTCATATATTTGTATAAGTTCTTTTACAGCTTGTATAATAAGAGGTCTTTTTTCATTTGCAATATCAGGGTATTCATTTTCATAATATGCAACTAATTTTGTACGAATTGAATCAATCGCTTCCGGTTTGGTCTTATATTCTGCGTTTAGCAATTCAAGTCCAACCTCACGGATAGATTTCAATTCCGGTGATATCCGTCTGGTAGAAATTGCTAAATTAAGAAGTTTTGCCGGAGGATTAAACTTATGAGATGGTCTGTTATGACAATCCATACAATCAAATCTCCGAATTTCCGTCAATGGATTTGAAAAATCAGGCTGTTTTTCGTCTGGGTCAGTATATATGAGAGTATCGCCGGTTTCGTTATTGATAATTCTCACCCAGTTGATTTCATCTCGTTTGTAATCATTGGCTACATAATCAACTGTAGAACCTAACATGTGCCAGTGAATTCCCTCAAGTTTACCGGTTCTTGGATTTCCCCCGCCTATTTTAACCAACATTTTGATAGTCCAAGGAGTGTTGTCTTCATCCGTTTTATAATATGTATTGGTAATCATTTTTTCACCATAAAACTGTTGCGGCCAATGGCATCCTTCACAAGTTTCTTGAGCAGGACGAAGATTATGCACCGGGGTTTGTATCGGTCTGCTGAAAGAGTTGGCTGCCATGGCATATAACTGGCGCAAACCGTCAACTTTTGCTTTCACATAAAAAGATGCCCCCGGTCCGATATGACATTCAACACAAGGAACACGGGCATGAGCAGAATTTTGATACGTGATAAATTGCGGCGACATAACTTCGTGACATGTTTCTCCGCAAAAATTTACTGAATCGGTAGCCTCGTATGCTTTGGTGCCGGAATAAATGACTAGAATAATAAGCACACCTAATACACCCAAAAAGATACCAATATTACGAATATAGTGAGGATCGGTTGTGTCAAAAGTAAGATTAAATGAAAATTTTTCACCTTTTGCTTTTGCTTTGCTAACCTGTCGCCATACTGAAACCATAAAGAGAGCAAAACCAAGTACAGCAAACATTGGAGCAATTACAAAAGTGACCAAAGAACGGTATGGGTTTTCTGTTGCTCCACCAGTTAAGTCAATTAATAACAATACAAAAAAGAGCAGTAAACCTGCAACAAACAAAGCAGCACCTATGCCGCCTAATGGGTTTCTTAATAAAGATCGTTTTCTTATTTTAGACATCATAATTCTATATCCTTAATCATAATTATGTCAAACAAAGTTCATATTCATAGTTAGTGTGGATTAGTATATATGAAAAACAGAACAAAACAAGTACTTTTTTTCACAAAGCCGCAACGTCATACGACGTTGCGGCTTATAAGAGAAGCAATAACAAAAAGGAGGGTCTTTTTGTAGTATATATGAAGCTGATTTTTTACAAAATCAGCCCTACATTTCTAAAACTGTACTTTAAATCCGGATCGTACCATATAAAATGAACCGGATTCATTACCAAACACATACCCTTGGTCATCTGTTAAATCAGCATATTCGCCGTCCAATGTAAAGGTTACTGTTGGTGATACTTTATAACTTAAACCTCCGTTAAGTTTCAAAAGAGTATAATCTAAATCTGAATAACTGTTTAAGTTTGTAAAGTCATAATCCATATTATCAACCAAATCTCCACCTGTTTGGGCAGAAATAGCTGCTAAATCTGGCATCTGGACTTTATCTAAAGCTGATTCAGCTTTATTCCAGGTTACTGTACCAAACAAATTTAATTTAGCTGATGCTGCATAACTCATTGAAGCAAACAGATTGTGAACTTTACTTTCATAATCAGTCATAGCATAGATTGAACCATAATGTCGAGCGTCGCCACCGGCGTCGCGATATATATGACCACCTCAGCCATCCATCAATGCAACCGTCACAGGAAGTCGTGATTTATCATAGTTATATGAATATCCGGCTTGTATTGAGAAAAGATTATCCGGTGTATACTGCAAAGAAACTGATGGAATAAATGATGTATGTTTAACATCTAAGGAATCAAGATCATCGTTCTTGTCAAAATTTCCTTTTACTCCAAAGGTAGTAGAAAATTTCATATTAGGATTATAACTCATATTCCAATTAAATGAGAACACTTGAGTTGGCATAGTAGTTATATTCTGATACCGTAAACCTTCACGTTGGAAATAAAATACCCAATTAGAAGTCGGGACCAATGGTCTCAAAGCAGTACCATTTGCTTCAAATATTCCTTTAGCGGAAATAAATGGATCGGTAATTTTTTCAAACCGAACTTTTAAGGATGAACGTAATGATAAGTTTTTACGATATCTAAACTTACCTTGTGCATAGAATTTTTTAGTCGAAGTACCATCATCATGAATCGGATAATCATCGCGATTGACAATATTATAACCGACTAAACCGGCAACAGTCAAATTTGAATTCATCCGTTTAATCAGTTCAGCAGACATATTTGCATTTGTTCTGTTGAGTGCTGAATAACGGGTAAAATCAAAATTATATGAATTGCCGTCTGCGGCACCTTCTCTAAATGTCGGAAGGTCAATATAGATTGAATCCGAATCATATTTTGAAACAGCAACTTTTGCAATCAATTTTGTTTTTGAATCCAAAAATGTTGCATAATTGAACGCACTCGAATAAGAGTTACTTTTTAACGATGTAAACTTATTCTCAACAGATGCATATCCTAAAACTCCTGCTAAATATCCTTGACCAAAATTTCTTTTAAACTTAACTTTGTGAGACATTTTTTCAGTTTTTGGAACAACAGAAAATTCGGCATCTACATCTTCATAAATAAGACGTGAACCAAATTCTCCACCGGCAGTACCTTTTGTGGGATGTACCGCATCATCATAGTACGCCATTGACGCTTGATTTTTTGGATCATACAGCCTGTAACCAAACTGATAGCCAATATCAAATTTATTTATATCAGCATCTATACCAACTTCAAATTGATGCTGCGTGTTGTTTACTTTACCTTCCATTGATGTCAAGTGACAGCTAAAACAATGATCAGATGATATTTTCTGTTCTGTTCCGGTTTTTAATATCATTCTATGGGTAGCATTCAACCGAACATTATTTTTTTCAGATAATAAGATTGAAAACTGAGATAATAATTCCTGACGATATGTATTATAGTCAGCATTAGGGTCTTGAATCTCATGAGTCAGTATTTTACCGCCCTGAGTACCGGTTTCAGGGAAATATTCACGACCTTCCATATTCGTTAAAAGGTCCTGCCCTTCCTGTTTTAATAATGAACGATACTGAACAGATAATTTATACTTATTTGAAATAGTAGAGCTTAATTTCGCATAGGCATTTTTGTTATCGTAATAGTGACCTAAAAAACGAAGAATAGAGTTTGGTCCGCTCGAAAGATAGTTTAATTTAAACTCCGGTAGAGTTTCATTTTCACCTTTATTATATTCTCCAACTTTTTTAGAATAGTCGGTAAAATCTGTATAATGACCGCCAAGCCAAAAAGAATAGCTTTCTGTAGTTGGTCCATCATCGGCTAACACAAAAGAATTTGCCAGAAGAAGAACAACTAATACAAAAACAAACTTTATCAATAATTTCATATTTTGCTCCTATCTGGTTAAGGCGTTACCGCCGGTTGAGGTTGTTTGTGACGGCATGTCAGAACCATGAATTTCAGTATGACACTGCGTACATTTTGTATTAAACCCGCGTTCAAAACTATCAGAAGTAGAAGTACCTGATCTTTCAGGAGCTAAAGGATCAACAAAAGCACCATCTACACCCACTACTGATGAATGGAAATGCATAGGGTGACAGCTCAAACACAATGTTGGTTCTGATTGTTTTAAAAGATTGTCAGCAACTGTACCGTGTGGTGAATGACATGTCAAACAGCCTTCCTGTACAGGAGCATGCTCATACACAAACGGACCTTCTTTTTCAGCATGACAACTATAACAAAGTTCGGATCCGCTATAGTCCATTGTCAAACGTGCAGGTTCACCATGCACTCCATGACAATCGACACATTCCAATTTGCCCTCACCAATAGGATGGTGCGACGGCATGGAAAGAGATGCTCTTACATCGGCATGACATTTAAGACAATTTTCCGATGATGACTTAACTGTCGGATTTTCAATACTTGTATGGACAGAGTGACAGTCCGCACAAGTTAAATCGGCAGAAGCATGTGCTGAAAATTTCCAATTATCAAACTTATGTGATTTGTGACATGTGAGACATAATTCTTTTGCTCCAAACTGTCCCGAATTTGCCGGATTAATAATTAATGCCGGATCGCCATCTTTAATATGATCAACTGCTGAACCATGACAGGCTTCACAATTTGCATCTTTCAGACGGTCAATTGAACTAAAATAAATACCGTGTGCTGTATTACTGAACATTTCAGTAACATCATCATGGCACCCGGCACAGACTTCATCTGATACACCTGCCGAAATCGGCTGTGACATCAAAAGAAGCATTCCCACGAACAAAAGCAGCAGACCGCCGCATGTGGTTTTCTTCATTTCTGCTCACCTCATTGTTAATTTCATTACCTACCTCCGGTTAGCTGTAACACCAACCTTGTTTATCTTATAATCGCCAAACAAATCCACAAACAAGACTAAGTTAGTTTATATTAACTAACTTAGAGGATATAAAAAAAATCACTCTTCTATTTTAGTTGTTAAACCTCGAGCATAAATAGGTACATTATTAGCAACCACATCTTCGGGTTTGAAAGTTTTACCCTGAAAACCTTTCCAAAGAGTAGTAGATAATGCACAGTCGAACACCATACCGGTAAAACAGCGTGCTGTTATTTCATTATTTTTTTTAATTATTTTTCCATCTGCATAAAAACGATCAAATTGGGCAACTAAAAATTTAACATAAGAACCACGAATAATCTGATATACTTTTTTTGCTTTATTATGTCCACGCAACGCTGAGAACAAAAGTAAGCGGTATATATCTTCATTTTTAGTAAAGTAGTGAATAATATGTAAGGCAAATGCTTCTAAAAAGGGTAGAATTTCATCCATTTTTTCTAACTCTGGAAAAAGTTCATTTGTTCCCAATCGTGACTCTATAGAATCTAATACAGCATTATAAATAGCTTCTTTAGATGCGTAATGTCTGTACAGAGCAGGTTCTGTAATAGAACATGCCTCAGCCAACTGTTTAATAGTTACCTTATCATATCCCGCATCAGAAAAAAGTCTGGTTGCTTCGTTTAAAATCTGAGCTTTTCTGTCAAATGAATCTGATCTCATTTTTACCTTTCAGAGTTAACATTAACTAACATATAAATTATAATCAGCTTGTCAAGTTAAATATCATTTTTTTGTGATTTTTTTCACTTACTTGCGGCTACATAATACCAGTTAATATCTGTCCTGTTTGTCTACCCTGTTAAACAGCATTGAATTGAGCTAATTCACCTTAAACCGATGACTATATGTTAAAGAAAAAGATTCACCAATGTATTTTAATTAACTATTTTGATTATAATTGATTTTAAAGCTTTTTTTTCAGCAAAACAAACCTCTGGACTATTTGAAGTAATCATTGTATGATAATTAAAATTTGGAAGTTTTATACATTAATGAAAGTAAGAGGTATACCATAATGACTAACACACAACAAGAGATTGTTTTCAGATTATTCCCGGAAATTAAACTGATTCAAAATGAAGATTTACGAAAAAAAACAATTGACTGCTGGATAGAAGCTATCGGGTTTCGAGGATGGACTGAAGAGCTACTTCGTAGTATCCCTTTCACACTTTTAGCACCAAATTGTAAAATCACATTTATTGATCATGTACGGGCTTGTGCTTTAATGTGTATTGCATGTGATAAGGTGCTTGATGAAGTTCATGGCGATCTAAAAACAAAAGTCAACCGTGACTATTTAATCTCGGGTGCCTTGCTTGCCGATGTCGGGAAACTTTTAGAGTTTGAAATTATCGACGGAAAACCTCAAAAATCAGATTACGGAAAACATATCCGTCATCCATTTTCGGGAGTCGGACTTGCTTTTAAACATGACTTACCATCGGAAGTTATGCATATTATCGCAACCCATTCCAAAGAAGGAAACGGCGAGAAATTACTGCCGGAATCAATTATTTTCCATCATTGTGATTTTATTGATTTTGATTTAGTGAAGTAAGTAGGTCAGGTCTTTCCGAGACCTGACAATTGTAGGGCGAAACCCCTGTGGTTTCGACAAATATACTTTTGTTTTTTTGGAGAATAACGAAATGAATATAGAGATTATAATTTCTATCTTGACACTATTAGGAGTTGGTAGTGTTTTAGGTACGCTTATTAAGAGTAAATCTGATAAAAATAGAGATGAAGAATCTAGAATTTCAGTTATTCTAGAAAATAGATATCGTTCTACTTTAGTTTTTATGAGAATATTCTTACAACCTGAATCTATTGATCATTTTGATATTAAAATTAACCCGTCAAAAAAATTAAAAACTAATATTGAACTTGAAATATAAAAATTAAGATTTTACTGGATTCCCAATCAAGTTGGGAATGACATTGAAAAATAAATTTTGTAGGTCAGGTCTTTCCGAGACCTGACAATAATTGGCGGAACCGCTAAAGGCTTTAAGTACGCCTTGGCGTGGTTCCTCCCTACTAAGAAACGAATTGATAAAATGAAACCAAAACAAAATCTTGTCGAAAAAATCGCCCAGCGTTTTGCTGTCGGCTTAGAAAAAAACCACACCGTTCAATCAGGTGACTATCTTTCAATCTCCCCTGCCCATGTTATGACCCATGACAACACCGGAGCAGTCATACCAAAATTTCAGTCAATCGGTGCAACCAAAATCGCCAAGCCGAGACAGATTGTTAACACTCTTGACCACAACGTACAGGACAAAAGCGAAGCCAATCTTGCCAAGTACAAAAAAATCGAAGCATTCGCAAAATCTATGGGTGTTGATTTTTACCCTGCAGGACGAGGTATCGGACATCAGATTATGTGCGAAGAAGGATACGCTTTTCCGGGTACAATGGTGGTTGCTTCGGATTCTCATTCCAATATGTATGGCGGGCTTGGTGTACTTGGAACTCCGATTGTCCGAACCGATGCTGCTGCTCTCTGGGCAACAAGTCGTACATGGTGGCAGGTTCCACCCGTTGCCAAAGTCAGACTCACCGATAAACTCAAACAGGGTGTGACCGGCAAAGATGTTATCGTTACCCTTTGCGGACATTTCAACAATGATGAAGTATTAAACCACGCTATAGAATTCACCGGCGATGGCGTAGGCACACTTTCAATTGATGAACGTCTGACTATTGCCAACATGACAACCGAATGGGGTGCTTTGGTTGGACTCTTCCCTATCGACAGTGTAACATATAATTGGATTGAAAACCGAATTGACTTTATTGCCAAGCGTGGATTGGCAGGAGTTCCGTCCGATGCCGATGCGGTCAACGGAGTACATCCTCGTTTGAACAAATCTCGACTTGAAAAATTAAAAACAGAAAATCTGCAAGCCGACAGTGATGCCTTTTATGCAAAAGAACTGACTCTTGACTTGTCAACTGTCACTCCGCACGCATCGGGTCCTGACCATGTCAAAGTAATGACTCCGATTTCTGAAATGTCTGATATTAAAATTCAAAAAGCATATTTGGTTTCATGTGTAAATAGTCGGGCTGAAGATTTAGCTCAAGCGGCTGAAATTGTTGATGGCAAAAAAGTTGCCGACTCTGTTGAGTTCTATATTGCGGCGGCATCTTCAGAAGTACAAGCAGAATCCGAAGCACGTGGTGACTGGCAAAAACTTGTTAATGCGGGTGCCAAAGAACTTCCCCCCGGATGCGGTATGTGTATTGGGCTGGGGGTAGGACTTTTAGAAGATAACGAAGTCGGTATCTCTGCGACAAACAGAAATTTTAAAGGACGTATGGGTTCCAAATCTGCCCAAGCATACTTAGCATCTCCGGCGGTTGTAGCAGCATCGGCACTGGCTGGTCATATCGCAATGCCGTTTGAAATGTATGTTGAAAAAGTAAACGCTTCTATCAAAGAAAATAAAAAAACGGTTAAAACTGCATCGGTAAATATTGTTGAAGGATTTCCTAAATCTATTTCTGGCGATTGTGTTTTCTGTCATCTTGATAATTTAAACACCGACGGTATCTACCCCGGAAAGTATACTTACATCGATGATTTCACCGCCAAACAGCAAGCCGAAGTTGTCATGGAGAACTACGATGCCGACTTTGCAAAATCTGTTAACAAAGGTGACATCTTAGTTGGTGGATATAACTTTGGTTCAGGTTCCTCACGTGAGCAAGCGGCAACGGCACTCATGCATCGTGGTATTCGTTTGGTGATTGCGGGGTCATTTTCTGAAACATACAAACGCAACGCAATCAACAATGGCTTTTTGGCAATCGAATGTCCCGAACTTGTAAACGATTTAAAAGCTGAACAAGGTACAGAAAAACTGACAGTGTATACTAAAAAAGAAATTGCGATAGACTTTGCATCTGCGAAGCTGACTTTTAATAATAAAGAGTACAGTTTGTCACCGGTAGGTGCCGCCGCACAGGAATTGATTATCATCGGCGGACTTGAAAACTGGGTGAAGAGTAAGTTGCAATAGGGCGGGATCCGTGCGATCCCGCCTTATGATGGCAGCATCACAGGGATGCTGCCCTACATAAAAAGCGATTGGGTAGGAATTATGGATTTTATTTTTTCACTATTATTTTTAATTGGCTTGTTTTGGTTAATTACAGTTTTTTTATTTGTTGCTTTTTATTTACCAATAGTAAAAATATATAAAACACAAACTAATTCTAATGTAATAACAAAGAAAATTAAAATAATAATTTTAAGTTTCTGTACTATTCTATCATTAGGTACATCAGTATTTATAGCTTATTCATATATAGAAAATAGAACTGGGTATTGGAATGACCCTGGGTTCGCAGATTACTACCGCGTTCCTTTGGAATATCCATACCAACTATCAATGGTAGATGCCCCATATGAAGCAATATTGGATATATGGAATGATACAAATAGTGTAAGTGTAGTAAACCCTGACATCTACGGGATTGATTCACTGAATATAGTTAACAACATAGTATTTGTGAAATTAGATAGAAATAATATATATTATACTAATGGAAAAGTTGAAAATAAGAAATGGTTTATTCTTGATTGTACTACAGGAAAAATTAATTATTATACTTCAGAAGCAATATTAAGAACTCACTTGGATTCATTAAGTATTGATAGTAGTATCTCGCTTATAAGTGTAAATGATTATTATAATGAGTATTGGGATGAACATTAAATAAATAATTTGTAGGGCAGGATCACAGAGATGCTGCTCTACGTAAACTAGGAGGAATGTATGTTTGGAATAAAGATTAACAGAATTACATTGTTTTTTCCATTAGTGATAATTTGCTTTTTAAGTTGTAGTTCTCAAAAACCCTTACAAAGAGATACCGCATCTAAATTAGCAGAATGGCGAAAGGGTGTTTGGATTAATTCCCAAGGTAGCTACACTATATATACCGATACTCACTATTTTGTTTTATATCTTAGTGGTGATTCCACTAACGCCAATATATATTTTGGTGCATCCCAAGTGAAATATAACAACAAAGGAATGGCAAGAAAACAGGTTGAACGAGTTAGAAAATTACCCGATAGAGATTTAGAATTATTTAAAAATTCAGTTTTTCAAAAAGATAACACAGAAGAAGAACTTATTATTGATTCAACTCAATTTGCCCCAGGTTCTTGTAATTTTGTTAACGGTATTTTATATGATTCTATTACTGAGGAAAACGAAGAGTATATACTTCTTTCTTCCTGTAACGGTGATAAAATAAAAATTTTCTCTAATGGTGTATCTGTATATCTGCCAAAATCCGGTGGAGAATCTTATTCTTATAGAATAGAAAAGTTTTAAAAGGAGATTATTATTATGTTATCAACATCAATTAAAACTATCTTCCTCATAAGTTTTCTTATGTTGCTGCTTATCGGATGCAGTGAACAAAAAATCAATGAAACTCAATTTATAAAAACACTGACACTTGGCAACGATTCCATTTATTTACAATGTGATGAAGATACACTTGCTTTCCCATTTTCAGCAATCGGTTTATATGATACTGTCAATAGTGAAGCAGCAACAAGTATGACTATTTATTCAACAACTGATACTCTTATTTTTACACCCGACAGCATTCACAAAAACATTAAAGTCATAAGTGGAGAGAACACAAAATTTCTTACTGTTACATATTTTAAAATTGCTAAAAATAATTATTCGGATAAATTAAATTTACTTAAAGAGTATGCCGTTTACAATTCATCAAATACAAAGAATGTCGAATTCACATACTCTACTCCAAACAATAAAAATCTTATTGAATTACGAAAACAATATAATCTCGAATCTGTCGCTGGTAATGGTTCCGAAATTTCAAAAATCATAAACCTACTTCACTGGGCAAATAAAATTGTTCGCCACAACGGTTCTACTGGTAGTGCTAATCCAAATCCGAAAAATGCACTAAATATTATTGAAACTTGCCAGAAAGAAAACAAAGGTGTAAACTGTCGTATGATGGCAACTTTGTTAAACGAAGCATATCTTTCGATGGGTTTTAAGTCCCGCCATATTACTTGTCTTCCTTATGATAAAGCCGACAATGACTGCCATGTTATTAACATTGTATATTCAGACTCTCTCAAAAAATGGTTATATGTAGATCCAACTTTCGCTGCTTACTTTTTTGATGCTGATAGTAATTTTCTGAGTATTGAAGAAGTACGTAAAAAAATCATCAAAGGTGAAAAACTTCTCCTTCCTAATGACATTAATTGGAATGGTCAACCAAAAGAAAAAATTGTATACTTAGCATACATGGCAAAAAACCTGTTTCGATTTTCATCTCCTATAAGAAGTGAATTCGGTTATGAATCAAAAAAAGGTGATCGTGCTTGGGTGAACCTTAATCCTGTCGGCTATGATGACAGTCTTAGCGGTACTGTAGATACTTATAACAAGCAAGATATTACTAATACAACATACTATACAAATGATGACGCATATTTTTGGATTAAACCAAATTGATATATAAATAGATTTTCTAAATAAAAGGATTCTCCAAAAATGGAAAACACTTTATCAAAACAGATGGCGAAGTTCGCCATTGGACTTAAATATTCAGACTTACCTGAAAATGTCGTCCACGAAGTCAAACGCTTCCTGTATGACTCGGTCGGATGTGCATTCGGTGGTTACCACACCAAAGATTTAAACATCCTGCGTGACATCTACAAAGATATGGCAGGCAAAGGCGAGGCAACCCTTATCGGATTTGGTGACAAGATTCCTGCAGTCAATGCGACACTTGTTAATTCACTTATGGTGCGTGCATTAGATTTCAACGACATCTACTGGAAAGAAGACCCTTCGCATCCGTCAGATATTATCCCTGCCGCTCTTGCGGTTGGTGAGATGGTCAGTTCATCGATGGAAGAAGTTATTGTTGCGATAGTTCTCGCCTACGAGTTTGAAATGCGTATGTGTCTGTTTGCTACTCCGGGAGTACGGGAACGTAAATGGCACCATGCTACTCTTACCCAATTTGTTTCCCCGATTGTTGCGGGTAAACTTATGGGGCTTACCGAAGATGAGATGGTCAATGCAATCGGCATCTCCGGTTGTCATAACCATACTATCGGTTGTCCGACCGCCGGTAAACTTACCATGATGAAAAACACTGTTGACCCCATGGCGGTGCAGAGCGGCGTCTTTGCGGCACTCATGGCACAAAAAGGATACACTGGCACAGAAGCAGTCATTGAAGGAAAAGAAGGATTCAAAGATTGTTTCGGCGAAGGATGGGACGATGAAGCCCTTGTCGGCAATCTTGGCAAAGATTTCAAAATTATAGAATGCTCTATGAAAGCGTTCCCGACAGAAGCACTCACGCACACACATATTTCAGCGGCTCTCACAGTTATGCAGAAAAACAATTTGACGTACAAAGATGTTGCAGAAGTTTCTGTAACAACTATTGCCAGAGCCTGTGATATTTTGTTTGATCCGCACAAGTACCGTCCGGAATCCCGCGAGACTGCCGACCATTCGTTACCGTATTGTATCGCATCTGCGATTGTCGACGGTAAGATTACGACAAATTCGTTCTCTGAAGAAAAGATGAAAGGCCCTGCAATTTGGGAAACGATTGACAAAATCAAAGGGGTCGCTTCAGAAGAATTTGAAGCGATGTTCCCGGCAAAACAGCCCTCGAAAGTTGTTGTCAAAACTACCAAAGGCGACAGTTTTGAAGCGTATCTTGAATATCCAAAAGGCGACCCGAGAGAACCAATGACACAGGATGATCTCGATGCCAAGTTTAATTCATTGACGGATCAACTTCTTGATGTGACTCGTCAGGCAGAGATGAAAAAAACAATTTTTAACTGCGAAACAATGTCTTGCCAAGACTTCATGGCAAAGCTGGTTGTGTAGACATTTTGTAGGGTTGAGGCATGCCTCAACCTCTCTTAGGAACAGGCATGCTGTGCCTGTTCCCTACAGAACCAAAAACTTGCTGGTCAGTCCGCCTATTCGGATGTGCTCCTCATATGTAGAGGCGGTTCGCTAACCGTCTTTTTTTTACACACCCCTTAATCCCCTCTTTTTTTTACACAGATTTTGTAGGGTTGAGGCATGCCTCAACCTCTCCAGTTGTATCGACAGGATATTGCTCTGTCTTTGCAGAAACCTATAATACAAAGTAAGTCAGAATCTATGTGACTCTGACTTACAAATTATTCGTTATTTTAGACAATAGAGAATTGATTATCTGCTATAAATCAATAGGATCTTGATGTGGAACATAATCTTTTGTACACGCACAATAGTATCCTTGGAAATCACAAGGACCCCAAACATATTCATGTGTAATGGGATCATAGAATGAATAATACCCTGCATAAATTGCATATTTTGTACCAAAGTAACCAGGTTGACATTTAAAAGTGCAATCACCAATAGCAATTTTATATGTTGACGTAGCGGTACATGTAGGAACCGCCTGTACATCTTGAGGAATAAAGAGAGTTATCCCCATACCAAGTAAAAGGGATAGGACAAGGATAGAACCAAAAAGGGATAATTTTTTCATAGATTTGCTCCTTTATGAAGATTGAGTTATCTCTGCTGAAAGCAGAATGTTCTAGAACGTAAATTCACAAATTATTTTTTGCCTCATATGTGTGAATTTAATTTTTTAGCTTCTCCTTTCTTTCAAAAAAACATAGTATATACATGTTCCCAACTAATTACTTATAGTCTTCAAACAACGAATTGATAGATTTATAAATATGTTTTTAGATAATCGATATCCAATTGAGGTATATATCCGGTATGTATAAATTTAATTGCACGTGATTCATCTATACCCATAATTGTAGGAAACTTATTAATATGCTGGCTTTCTAAAAAATCCCAATTTACCTGATATGCCGAAAATGAATAGTTCTTCTTAAAAAATTCTACATCGGGAGAAAGTAAAATAATTTGATACGAATTATCAGGCAGGATTGATTTATCTGAAATGGCATTTACAAATTGAATACAAGCATCACAGCCGTTGCTGACAAAACAAAGTAACGTTTTCTTTCCTGCAAGAAGCGGTGTAAGGCTACTTTGAAAATCTAATAAGTCATCTACCTGTACTTCGGGAAATTTCTGATGCAGCTCTAAATTTGTATCTTGAGTAATCTTCTCCGGTTCAAAAGACATGCTGTTTACTTTACTTGTAAATCCAAAAAAATTACCAAGAAATAAACCGGCTGTAACTCCAAAAACTATAATAATAAAAGAAAATAGTGACTTAAGAAAAAATGCTTTGTTAAGTTGTTGTGATTTCATCGCAATACATCCTATATATTGAATATGATAACTTGTCATTGATTAATTATCTCGTTCTTATATAGAATCAATTGAAAAGAGAATTTCTTACAAATTATATTTACAAATATCAGTTAAGTAAAAGTAGATCAGGTCTCCCCGAGACCTGCCATTTTTTTGTTTATTTTTATTGTAGTGTTTTTGTTCATCTGTCTTCCTCTTAAGTAGATAGTTCTTTCATACTATGAGATGTAATGCAAAACAGCATTGTTGTTGTAGAAAATATGTGATATAGCAAACATTGACAAGATGGAGGTGGTTGTGTATTATAAAGTAAAAAAGAAGGGTTAAATTTAAAAAAATTATCGTTTTGATTAATATTGACAAGTTATTGAAAGGATTTAATAAAATATGCCATTATATATTCCTAAGAAAGTTCCTCTAAACTGGTATAAGTATGAAATAGAATTATCGATTGAATTACTTGAAGTTTATATAAGTAATGTTGAAAATCAAGTTAACACTAATGTAGAGAAATACAATAAGAAAAAAGAGACAGAATATTCACAAAAAGTTATTAAAATTTTAAATGATCAAGACCCTTCTGATGTTACAGTCACACATGAAGGACTTGATAGTATGACATTGGATTTGGAGATCATATTTGAAGAGTATTTTCCTTCTCTTCAAAGAAGATCTGCTCTTATAACATTATTCGGTATATTTGAACATATTCTAAATGACTTATGTATTCTTTTTCAAAAAACTGAAGATTTTAAAATTGGTTTTAAAAATATTAAGGGTTCAGGAATTGATAGAAGCATCGAGTATTTAGAGTTAGTTGCTTTACTTCCAATCGATAAAAAAATAAAGTGTTGGCAAGAGATAAAATCAATTCAAAAAATTAGAAATCTTGCTGTTCATTGTGATAGCGAGTTGATTGATTATCATGGTAACCCAAGGAAAAATGAACAGAATATTGTACAACAAAATATTTTTCTTGAAGGTGTAAAAGAGGTTATTCTCAAAGAAGGTTATTTATCATTTGTACTTAAATCTTTTACAGCACTTTTTAAACACATAGATGAGCTTATTCAAGTGAAATAATTACTATAACTAATAAAGACGATTAAAGGGGAATTAACATATGGCAACGTATAAAGATATACAAGATTGGGTGCGGAAGAATCATAATTTCGTACCGAAAACATGTTGGATTGCTCATTGTAAAGAGTTAAACGGGATAGTAGTTAATACAAGTAGAACTACACCTCGACAAGTTCCATGTCCACTCTTTAAACAACCATATATCGAAAATGCGTTTCATCATTTTGGGTGGTTGTAAAATAGTTTATTGACTCTAAGAGTGTTGTTTTTTCGTTTCTGTTCTGGACTCCGATGAATTCTACTTAGGCTGACTATTTGGAGCATACTTCGACAAGCTCAGCATGACTTATTATAAATAAGACAGGGCAATGCCCTGTCGGTACAATTTAATTTATTACAAGACACTCTTGTATTTACTCGCGATACAGTTTTAAGCCGCCGGTGTTGTCGAGACCCTTGTCGTGTGCGTCGGATGTTTTGTCGAGTTTGCGAAGACACCAAGTTGTCATAGCACGTAAATTTTGTACGTTGGTAGTCTTTATCGGTTCAGCCAGTTCACCGCCAAGCTGTTTGGTAAGCGAAAGCAAAAGTTCTTCATCAACAAGATACCTTTCAGATGTATCCGGCAGATGATACCGTCTGCCCTTTATCAGTTCAACTTTATCTTCAATACCAATCGTAGAAGCTATCCGTACAAACATAAAACCGCCGACTTTTAACACCCGCCACGATTCTTTGAGCCAAGTTTTAAATTGGTTGTCATCTTCAGCAAAATGCAACACTGCTGAAGAAATTATCGCATCAAAAGTCGCATCATCAAATAAAAGTTTATCAAGCGATTCCACTCGAAAGTTATCTTCTGACAGTTTAGGGTTTAATTGTTTCGTAAGAAATTTACAGTTTTTGATAAACGTAGTAGAATTGTCAACACCATAGACATCATAACCGTTACGCATAAAATAGATAAGGTTACGACCGTTACCGCACCCGATATCGAGAATTTTCATTCCCTTTTTAAATGTTCCTTTTTGAATCTGGTCAAAAAGATAAATGTCAATCCCCCCGAAATATTCGTGTACGTCCATTTGGATTTGTTACCTTTTATTAATAATTATTCACTCTATTATGTATATTGAATTATACGTGCTAATATAATTCATTTATTGTTTAAGTACTAAACTTTTCCTAAGATTCCCCGTAAATCGGAAAGCCGACGATTTTTTTCTGTCTTACTCATATCTATAATTATTTGTATATTGCCTGTCAATGAAAACTCCATGGGGCAGTCGGTTGCTTTGCGGAGTGATTCGACCTCTTCACGTTTGAGAATTTTCCCTTCTTCAAAAAAGAGGTTTACTATTCCTTTACGCATCTTCACTTTTTCAATTTCCAAAAGCGAGGCAGAAATTTTCACCGCGGCACCATCAAATAAATCTATTGCTGATTGTGGAAGTTTACCGAACCGGTCGACTACCTCATCACGAATAGATTCCACTTCTGATAATTGATGACAATCTGCAATTCTACGATAGATATCAACTTTTTGCTGACGATTATTCACATAATTATTATCAAGATACATTTCGATATCGTATTCCAGTTTTGTATCGGGCGGTCGAAAAATCTCGGCACCTTTTAATTTGGCAATAGCTTCCTCAAGCAGCTTATTATACATCTCAAACCCGATTTCTTCAATAAACCCTGATTGTTTTGCCCCCAAGATTGTACCGGCACCTCTGATTTCCAAATCACGCATAGCAAGAGCAAAGCCAGACCCTAAATCGGAATGTGCTTCGATTGCCCGCAAACGTTTGACAGCATCTTTTTGCATTAATTTTGTTGAGGGCGTCAAAAGATATGCATAAGCTCTTTTTGAAGATCTTCCGACCCGTCCACGAAGTTGATAGAGCTGTGCCAAACCAAACCGGTCGGCACGATTAATAATAATTGTATTGGCTTCTGGAATGTCCAACCCTGATTCAATAATTGAAGTACACAAAAGAACATTGTAGCGTTTGTTCATAAAAGCGTGCATAACACCCTCAAGCGATTTCTCATGCATCTGCCCGTGAGCAACAACAATCTCTGCTTGGGGGATATATTTTTTGAGATAGTTATACATAGCATCAATTGTCTGCACTCTGTTATGAACAAAAAAGACCTGCCCATCACGATCAATTTCCCGCAGAACAATAGTCGCAATCATACCGGGGTCAAACTCGGAAATTTCTGTTATAATCGGAAGTCTGTCTTTTGGCGATGTTGTTATCAGCGACATATCACGAACACCCATCAACGACATTTGCAGTGTACGGGGTATCGGTGTTGCAGTCATCGAAAGAGTGTCAACATTTGCTTTGAGCTTTCGCAGTTTTTCTTTATGGCGAACCCCAAAACGATGTTCTTCATCTATAACAAGAAGCCCTAAATCTTTAAAGAAAATGTCTTTGGAAAACAAGCGATGAGTACCAACGACTAAATCTACTTTCCCAAGAGCAATATCCTCGATAATTTTATCCTGCTCTTTTTTAGTTCGAAATCGTGAGAGCATTTCGACATTAACCGGAAAATCTTGGTACCGTTCTTTGAATGTTTCATAATGCTGTTGTGCCAAAATTGTTGTAGGGACTAATACCGCCGCTTGTTTGCCTTTATCTATTGCTTTAAATGCCGCCCGAACAGCTACCTCGGTTTTTCCAAATCCGACATCTCCGCAGATAAGACGTTCCATTGTGTTTTCTGATTTCATGTCAGCTTTGACTTCTTGAATAGCCCGAAGTTGGTCTTTGGTCTCCTCAAAAGGAAAAGATGCCTCAAGCTGTTTGAGCCAGACAGTGTCTTCACCAAAGGCATATCCTTTCGATGCTTTCCTCTCGGCATACAGCTGTACCAAATCTTCTGCCATAAGTTCTATAGCTTTTTTCGTTTTTTTCTTGAGCTTATCCCAAGAAGGACCGCCTAATCGAGTTAAGGACGGGTCAGCATCTTTGCCGGCATATTTTGAGACACGGTTGAATTCTTCAATCGGAACAAACAGCTTATCGTTGTCACCATATATAAGCAGCAGACAATCACGACTGCGTTTATCAAGTGTCAGAGTTTCAAGCCTAATATATTTTGCAATACCATGTTCAGTATGAACTACAAAATCGCCGGGGGTCAGATTGGTATAATCTGAAATTGCGACACCCTCTTTATATTTTTTCTTACGGACTCTTCGATGATGCCTGCTGAAAATTTGATGATCAGTTAAAAGTGCAAACCCTGCCTCGTGAGCAATAAATCCACCCTTGAGATCGGCAACTTCTATAACAGGGTCAAAGGCTATGTTAGATTTTTCGGAAATCAGTTCTTTGAGTCTGTCGGCTTGTCCTTGATTGTCGGTTGCAATCATATAAGTGAAATTCGTTTGGTTGTACTCACGAAGTGTGTCGCCAAGTAAATCAAGTCTTGCTCCTAATGACGGATGTGGAGAACACTTAAAATCTATTATATTTTTTTTGCCTCCTTTAAACGGAAGCATATCAATTTTTTTATATGATGCAAAATGTGAGTCAATCTGTTCTGATGTCAGATAATACGTATCTGGTTTTGGAATCCCGGGCAGTCTGCTTTTAAACCGTTCAAAAAGTATGACAGCTTCTTCCATAATTTTTTCAGTCTCATTTTCTAACGACCCGCGACCTTCAAAAAAAAGAATCGTGTCATCTGTGATAAAATCAAACAACGAACCTTGTGAAAGACCAAACATAATAGAAAGCCATTCAAGCCCGGGAAGTTCGGGATCATTTAAATATCTATGACGGATAAAATCTGCATCATCTTCTGAGAGCTTTTCAAGATATTTTTCAACTGTCTCCGGTGTAATCAGAATCTCACGTTTTGGAAGAATAGAGACAGAATCTACTTTGCTTATTGTCCGCTGTGAACGAACATCAAAATTACGAATGGTATCAACCTCATCACCGAACAGCTCAATACGTACAGGAGCATCAGACCCCGGTGTAAAGAAATCAATCAATCCTCCTCGTTGAGCAAAATCACCAACCTCTTCTACATTGGCAACTCGCCTGAATCCTAAAGTAAGCAGCTTATGTACAAGTTCTTCTAAATCGATTTCAGAGCCAACTGTTAAGACAAGCCTGTTATCATTCAAATTTTCTTTTGTTATTGTTGGCTCCATAACAGCACGGATTGGAGCGATAATAAAATCAGAGTTGTTATTTAAAAGTGACGAAAGAGTGGAAATTCTCTGTCCCATAATTTCACCCTGCGGAGCTCGAAAATCGTATGGAAGAATCTGTCTTGAGGGGTAAAAACTAACTTTTTTAGACGGATGAAGCTGTGAGAGGTCATCAAAGATGTCTCGGGCTGTTTCGCCGTTGGTTGTTATGATAAAAATAGGCTTTTTTATATCAGAATGAAGGGATTTAAGCAAAAATGATGGCGATGAGCCATGCAGTCCTGAAACATACACAGCATCTAAATTATTTGAGTTTAAAGAATTAACTGTTTCAATAAGAGATTGAGAACGACGGAAGTGGTCTAAGAGGTTTAAAAGAGTTCTATGCTGTTTTATTGTTTTGGTGGTCATAAGGTGCCTTTATTTTGCAATACAGAAAAACCCCGTATCATTTACAGACGGGGGATATTTTGTTATTTTGGTCAAATATAGGAAAAAAACGCATAAAATCCACTGTTTTTACGATTTTTTATTTGCCAAAGGAGATTTAGATTAGTAAAATTACGCATCTTTATGGAATTAGAAAATTAAAAAAACTCTTAGACAGATATGAAGGAGTCCAACATGTCAAGTTACACAAAACTAATCGAAGTCGTTGAAGCAATCAAAGGTGATGTAGAAAAAGCCGAAGCCGGCAACAAAGCTGCCACAGGTCGAGTAAGAAAATCTATGCAGGAAATTAAAGCAGTTGCCCAGGATATCAGAAAAGAAATGCTGGAACTTCGCGAAAAATAACCGTTACAAACGATAGATAAATGATTTCAAGGAGAGTGTGTGAATCGCACTCTCTTTTTTTATGGGAAGGAATTATGTGATTGATTAAATCAATTAATATATCTATTTTATTATATGCTTAAGATAAATGGACTATCTCATTCTTTAGAGGATTATAAATATATTGATCTTTTTGCAGGAATTGGAGGGTTTAGATATGCTTTAGATTCTTTTGGAGCAACATGTGTCTTTAGTTCAGAATGGGATAAAAATGCTCAAGAAGTGTATAAGAATAATTTTGGTGATATGCCGGAGGGTGATATTACTCAAGTTGATGAGAAAGAAATCCCAAAACATGATATTTTATGTGCAGGATTTCCATGTCAGGCATTTAGCATATCAGGTAATAAAAAAGGTTTTAATGACACAAGAGGAACTTTATTCTTTGATATAGTGAGAATTGCAAAATATCATAAACCTAAGTTCCTTTTTTTAGAAAATGTCCGAAATTTTGAAAATCATGACAATGGCAATACATTAAAAACTGTATATAATGTACTTGAATCATTAGGGTATAATGTATTTCATAAAGTATTAAATGCTAGTTGTTTTGGTGTTCCGCAAAACAGAGAACGAATATATGTTTTAGCCTTTCGACAAGAAAAAATAAACATCCAAAACTATGAATTTGTAAAACCCTCAATGAGAAGTGTTACGTTAAAAGAAATTTTTCTTGAAAAAGAGTATATTGAAGAATTCTACATAAATAGAGAAGATATTATTCTTAACACATCAAAAAAAATTGAGCCTGATATTTTTGGGAACTATCCCTTAAAACCTATTCGTATTGGAACTGTAAATAAGGGCGGACAAGGTGAGAGAATTTATCACGAGTGTGGTCATGCAATCACGCTTTCCGCTTATGGTGGCGGTATAGGAGCAAAAACAGGTTTGTATGCGACAAATGGAAAAGTACGAAAACTTGCTCCAAGAGAATGTGCAAGACTGATGACATTTCCGGAATCTTTTATAATGCATAGTTCAAAATATCAAAGTTACAAACAGTTTGGCAATTCTGTTGTTGTTGATGTTTTACAGTATATTCTACAGGATTTAATTATTAAGAAAGTACTGCATTGAAAAATAACAATCTGATAAAAATTGGCTCTCAAACGGCAAAAAACGGTTTTAAGAATGAAAAATATATAGCCTATAAATTTGATCACTGGAGAACTGACCCTGAAGCAAAATTATGGCTTAAAATTATGGGGTACAATTTTGATGAAATCAAAAATGTACAAGCTGTAATAATTACAAGAGAAAAAACAGATGTACAAGTACAAATTGAAATAGAAACAAAAGATGCTATTTCACGTGAAAACATACAAGTAAAATTGGTATCAACTCGCTCAGGGTTTAATCAGATTGATAAAAGATGGGTAGATAAATATTCTGAACTTTGGTCTATTCCTGATAATGTAAAAATACTTTTAAAACATTTTACCGGTGAAATTGAACCAAATATTGAGAATCCAAAAGATTCAAGAAGAATGTTTATAAACGAGTTTACGAAAAAAGATCAACATCTGATAATAAATTTCTTTTTATCAAATAAGCCTCTAATTGTAAATGATATTTTAAAGGGTAGAGGTCCATTTGCTGCAGAATGGATGCTAATTGCTCAAAAAGTAATGTCTGATGCTCAATGGGTACTAAAACCAATGAATATTGTTATTAATCATTATAGTGCCGGAAGTGTAGAGTTATCTCCTCGTGGTAGTCTAAAAATTGGTCGTATAACTGCTCAAAGAAAAGGTGGTGATGGGGGACGGCTAACTGCAAATATGCTGCAATTTAAGATTGATCCAACAGAATTATTTGATGATTAAAGTTGGTTATTGTTTACGGTTGTTATGTTGGTTTCTGAAACCGCAAAGTGGGTTTGTGAACCAACATTCAGCATTGTGACACAGCCTCTTGATTGGGAATCCGGTCATTAGTTATACGGCACTTGTCGATGTATGCACTCTTCAAACCATCCCCGACTTGGTCGGGGAACCAGTTGTTTTGAACTCCTCTCCGGCGGAGGGCTTGTTGAAAAAGTCCAAATTGTCACAACTTGAGCAGTCAGGAACCCTTTCCTGACTGTTTAATCGTCGGGAAAGGGTTCCCGACGATGCCTTTTGAGGGTTTATCAACAAGCCCCGGAGCCGGAGTCCGGAACAGAAACGAGATTTAAAATTCTTCAAGTCATCAACACATTTTAGATAATAATTTACAACCAATCAAAATGATGAAACGCTTTTTCTTTAGCAAGACGTTTGTTTGGTGGGCATGGGTATTGTCGAGATGTAGTTCTACTTATATTAACCGCTATTCCGTTTAATTCTTTACAATGTGCAATCCAACACGACTTCGGAACAAAATTATGATTCTTTCTTACCCAATCTTGTATATCTTTGTATGTCGCCATTTGTTGTTCCTATCCATTTTTTTCTTGAATAAGTTTATCTATATATTTAAAGAGAGCGTTAAAAGATTCAAGTACATAATTCAAATATCCTTCTTCTACGAAAACCTCTTTTTCCCCTGAAAGGAAATTATTTTGTTTAACAATTTTAAATTCATCTTTCGGAGTTCCATCATCTTTAATTAGTCCTCCATCATTGTGTACAACGATATTTCTAATCTTTTGTATCAATTTTACTCGTTCCCATATATTATTCCCCTTATCAATTGGAATATCTGAAACTAATTCTAAATACATTATGCTTCTATCAATTCCTTTTCCTTTTAAATCTTTAAATCCAATTTTATAATTTTCAGTATTTTGAAATAGAATACATAGATCATTGAGTGTATGTTCAAAAACGCTAAATAATGTAATTAACGCAGACCGTCTTTGAAGACTAGGGAAATACTCTTTAAATATTTTCTCCAAATCCCAAGTCAGACTATCAAGTCCTTCATGTGTGTCTATAATGTCAGATGGAGCTTCATCGTTTAGCACTTTTATAACTTTATATACTCTTCCTTTTTCAATTTTCTTATTATATTGCTTTACACTTGATTTAATCTGATTTTCAACATTACTTATATAAACTTTAAGTAATTCTATTAATAATTTTATTTCATATTGATACCAGTTTAAAGGAACTTTTTTGGGAGTATATAGTGGCATAGTTATCAAATCTTCTTTTAGAGTTGTTGTGGCTATCTATAAATATAATTTTTACAAATTGTTATAGCTTTTTATAATACACACCCTCATCCCCATTGTCAACTCCACCCATATCACACTTTCTCTACAAACTCTCCCCTCTTTCGCATCACATCTCTTTCTATGAACGCCTAAATTATGAAAGAGAAATCAGATGCACAAAATAACTACAATTAATATTAGAAAAAATGGCTTTAAGCCATTTTTTAGAGCAAAGCCATTTCGCTGTAAACTGCTATCGCTATTTTCTTTACCTCGAAAATAATGAGAAAAAACGTAAAAGTAGGTTCCCTATATATGCGAAACGAACCCATTTTTCAATCCGAAAGGACTGGACTCCGTGGCAAGGACGGAGAGGAGTTTAGAAGACTGGATTCAAAGTTTGGGGTGACATTTTGAAAATGTTTTTATAATTGTCATTTCCCCTCTTTTAAGAGTCGGTTAAGGGGTGTTTAAAAAAACGCTATTTCAAAAAACGAACCCATTTTACTGTAACTGCATAGGGTAGATGAAACTATAAGAAATTATTAGATTTCAAAATGTGGATAAATATGTAAAAGTGAACCCTCTACCCTTTTTCAACATCATGCATAAGATCATCGCCAACTTCAACTTGATTCTGTTTGCTTTCTTGAGAAAGGAATAGCACTACAAGCGATATACGTCTGTTGCGGTCATCGTTGGGATCTTTGGTTATCATTGGAAATCTATCAGCAAAACCTCGTACCTCCCTAACCTGCCCTTTATATAACCCGGATACATCCATCAACTGTCTGGCAGCATTGGCACGATCGGTGGAAAGTTCCCAGTTGGAATATGCTTTTCTTCCGCCAAACGATGCATCGGTGTGACCTTCTATTACGATATGGTTTTCTAACTTACCAAGTTCTTCAGCGATAACCATTAAAATCTTAGCAGGTTTTTGAAGAAGTTTAGCAGAACCCGGTTCAAAAAATGCCGGAGAATTTTCGCTTTCATTTAAAATAATTCTCAAACCTTCAGAGGTCATTTCCATTTTGATATTATTTTTAAGTTTATTAAACATTGATTGTTTTTTTAGTTGTGCGGCAATTTTTTTGGCGGCGATCTCAAGCTCTTTTTTCTCTTTAGTAGACGCAGAACCATTGTCTTTCTTTTTGACCATAGAACCGACCGGGTTTTGTTTTTTTATTGGAGATGCAGCACCTTTTAAGACACCTTCCTTACCTTCAGAAGAATATTTACCGGGGTCTCTAAAAAAACCTGCTACCCCCTCACGCACATCCGGTTTTTGACCAACCAGCCACATAACTAAAAAAAATGCCATCATAGCAGTCATAAAATCAGCAAAGGCAACTTTCCAAGCTCCGCCGTGATGACCATCGCTACCTTTTTTTATGATTTTTTTTATAATAGGTTGTTCAGAATTATCAGACACAATAGTTATTTCCGTTTGCTTTCATTACAAGCTTCTTCCAGTTCAATAAAACTGGGGCGAACATCGGCAAATAGAGTTCGACGGGCAAATTCAACAGCAATAACACCTGCCACACCTTTATTAAACGAGAGCAATGCATGTTTCATACAACTGATATACTGTATATCTTCATTTACTCGAAATTTCATATTGGCAGAAATTGGTCCCAAGAAACCGTAACACATCAAAATCCCTAAGAATGTTCCAACTAAAGCAGCCCCTACTTTTTCTCCGATTTCTTCAGGCGGTCCGTCAATTGCTCCCATTGTAATAACAATACCTAATACCGCAGCAACAATACCTAAACCAGGCAATGAATCAGAAACCGTACTTAAGGCGTGTGACGGATGTAGTTCCTCTTCTCTTAAGGCATCAATATCATTATCCATAAGGTCTTCTAAGTCAGTCGGCTGAACTGCTCCTGAAATAATAACTCTCATCGTATCTGCGAAGAAATTTATTGCATGATGATTTTTAAGAAATTTAGGATACCGTTTAAAAATTTCGGAATCTTCGGGATGTTCGACATGATTTTCTAACCCGATAAGACCATCTTTTCTGGCAATATTAAAAATCTCAAACATCATAACCAACAGGTCTTGATAATCTTTTTTTCTATAAGCCGTGCTAAATAATCCGGTTACCTGACTTACCATACATTTAATAACATTTATTGGATTTGCTATGACCATAGAACCTAAAGCAGCCCCGCCGATGATAAGGAGTTCAAATGGTTGGTAGAGTGCTAATATATGCCCGCCTTCAAAAACATAGCCGGTAAGAATAGATCCAATAACAATAACCGCACCAATAATTATAAACATAGTATACTCTTCAATTTTTTATTTTCAGGTTTACTGCTCTTTCTATTATTTTCGTCAGTTTTTTGATAAACATGAGCATTTATTATTGATGAAAAACCAATTACAATTAAACCCCTATATGAAATTTTAATACGATTTCAGATAAAAAACTTGTACATTTTAAGACATTGCTTTACATTTTCGCCAGTAAAGAATAAAAACAAATAGGAGTTCAGATGCGTTTTATTACCACAAAGAGATTTTTTATACTTTTAGCTTTTTCATTAGTTTATGCAGGGTACAATATGGCTTATGCCTCCTCAGGCGGCGAATCAAGTGATAGTGGGTTGATTCTTAACATACTTTTAGAACTAATGGTGATACTCTTAGCTGCCAAATTAGGTGGAGATTTATTTGAACGATTTCATCAACCGGCTGTATTGGGCGAATTAGTTATCGGAATGCTTATCGGAAATTTACAACTTGTCGGTATTGATTTATTTGCAACCTTTCAGCATGATTTGACTTTAGAGATTCTTGCAGAACTCGGTGTTATAATCCTTCTGTTTGAAGTCGGCTTGGAGTCTACGGTAAAAGATATGATGAAAGTCGGGGTAACATCATTTATGGTTGCTGTGTTTGGTGTGATCGCTCCATTCTTTTTAGGATGGGGAGTTGCTATTTGGTTTTTACCTGAAGCTGAAACATTGGTACATCTGTTTATAGGTGCAACTTTAAAGGCAACATCGGTAGGTATCACAGCTCGGGTTTTAAAAGATATTGAGAAGATACAGACCAAAGAAGAAAAAATTATTTTAGGTGCAGCTGTAATTGATGATATTTTGGGGTTAATAATTTTGGCGGTTGTCACCGGTATTATTTCAGCAGCTAATCAAGGTGGTGCCAGTATTGAATCTTTTGATATCTTTATAATTGTTGCTAAGGCTGTTCTATTTATTGTCGGTGCTGTTGTATTAGGTTCATACGTACTTCCGCATTTCTTTAATTTAGCATTTAAACTAAAAGTAAAAGGTGTCTTTTTATCTATCTGTTTGTTTATATGTTTTGCACTTGCCTATATAGCAGGGAAGATTGATTTAGCCCCGATAGTTGGTGCCTTTGCTGCCGGTTTGATTTTAGAAGATGTTCATTTTACCAAATTTCGCGAAAGAGGCGAACATACTATTGAAGAATTAATTGAACCTTTGGCTGTCTTTTTGGTTCCGATATTTTTTGTACGGATGGGTATGATGGTTGATTTGACAACTTTTGCCAAAGTTGAAATTTTAGGATTTGCGACAGTATTGACTCTTGCTGCTATTTTAGGTAAACAAGTTTGTTCGCTGGCAATTTTTGATAAATCGGTCAATAAATTTGCTATTGGATTAGGTATGATACCTCGTGGCGAAGTCGGACTAATATTTGCCGGAATTGGAGCAAAGCTGGTTCTTGACGGACAGGATGTTATATCTCCAGCAACATATTCTGCGGTGGTTATTATGGTTATTGTAACGACCTTGGTGACACCTCCTGCTTTGAAAATTTCAATGCTTAAAGGTGAAAAAAAATAGTATTTTATTATATATAAAATATGAAAAGCGGCAACCATTTAAATGGCTGCCGTTTTTTTTAAGGTCTTCCGGTAGCTATGCCACCAAAGAAAAAAGCAAAACCTAAGATTTTATCACAATGAGGACAGGTATACATAACCTCTTTTTTAACAAGTCCTTCAACTTCTTTTTGAATTTCATCTCTGTTTTCTTTTTTTGTTGATTCAAGCGATACCGTTTGGCTGCAGTAAGGACATAATGGCATAAAATTCTCCGTTTAAAATTAAGCTTTTAATATTACATATAAGGTACTAACCGACAGGTTAAATATTCAATTTTTTTTAATAATAAGAAGACTTGACAATCGACACAACTTCTCTATATTGTTCATCCTATACCGCGGGGTGGAGTCCGCCCAGGCGGAGTAGCTCGTCGGAAAACAATTCATGTACATAACTTATGTCATCAAATCAGAATCAGATAACTTATACACAGGTCATACAAACAATTTAGAACGAAGATTATTTGAACATAATAATGGGTTGTGTAAAACGACAAAAGTTAATAAAAATTGGAAAGTAATTTTTACTAAGTCATTTCCTACTCGTTCGGAAGCAATGAAACATGAAAAATGGTTAAAAACCGGTCATGGTCGAGATTTTATTAAAAGCTATATGAATTCAAATAAGAAGACTTGACAATCGGCACAACTTCTCTATATTGTTCATCCTATACCGCGGGGTGGAGCAGCTTGGTAGCTCGTCGGGCTCATAACCCGAAGGTCAGAGGTTCAAATCCTCTCCCCGCTACCAAATTTAAGTCCCTGAAGCTTAACAGCTTTGGGGATTTCTTTTTTGTCCATAAATAATTGACTTTCTAACAGTCCCGACTACACCGCTTCAACCTTAACAATTTGATACTACTCAAATAACAAAATATCACCATAATTAGATACAATAAGACTTGAATAAGCACTATTCTTTTGCTATATTTACAGTGAGTTTTTGTCGGACTTCAAAATTAGCCCCCCAAAACTTAATAATGTTTTAAGCAATAGCAACTGTTGGCTGATGAATTAATTATGCTTAATAATTGTTACTTGTGGGAAACTGCGAGATTTCGACCAGATTTTTATTGGAGTATCTCATACGGAACTATTGAGTTTTAAAAAAATAATTTATGAAAGAGAAATAAATGAAAGTATCCAATACTCGAGCATCTATCCCGCTGCAGTTTGATTCTCATCGAGGTATTAAATCAGCAGATAAACTTATAAATAAACCGGGGTATCTGCTTGGTATAATCGAAGAATTTGATAACAACCATTTACCTTATATCTCCACTTGTGAAGCCTTGGGGGTTCATTACAAAACTCTCGATATCTCAGGCTCTGATTGGATAAAAGTCATACAAAGTAGCGGATGTGATGCTTTTCTTGTTTGGCCCTCCTTCAAGGTGAGCATACAGAAACGTATGTTCGACGAACGATTGAAGATAATAGTTGATGAAATGCACATGATCATTTACCCAACCTGCGATGAAGTTTGGTTGAATGAAAGTAAACTGCGGATGTCTTATTGGCTGGAATCGCATAACATACCGCATACTAAGACATGGGTATACTATTCCGACGAACAAGCATTTAAATTTGCTGAAAATGCCGACTTACCGATTGTAGTAAAACACGATATGGGCTCAAGGAGTGCAGGAGTGGAGATTCTTTATAACCGCACTGAACTTTTGCATTATGTTAATAATCGTTTCGGGAAAGGGCTTGTTTGCCGAGGAGCCGACAGCCGGGATAGTGAATGGGGTTATATTCTGTTTCAGGAATTCCTCCCGGATGTAGCCGAATGGCGAATGATTAGAATCGGAGAGTCATATTTCGGACATCAGAAACTTGCAGATGGGGCATTTCATAGTGGTTCCGGAAAAGTGGGATGGTATAATCCTCCTATTGAACTGTTGGACTTTATTCGCGAGCTAACTGACAATGCCGGATACACAGCAATCAATGTGGACATCTTTGAAACTCCTGATGGACATTTTGTCGTTAATGAGATTCAGTCGCACTTTGCTGCCTACATAGAGTCTCAAATGTACATCGACGGCAAACCGGGTCGATATTTATATGATTATTCCAACGAAGAATGGCGATTTGAAGAAGGTGTTTTTTGCCGGAACAGTTGCTGTGATCTACGGGTAAAAGAACTTCTCAATCAACTTGATAGAGCAGCATCCCAATTATCGCTGCATGATGTTGAAAAACTCGCACGAAAAAATGTAATTAATATTTGATTTACAGAATAGGAACAAAATAATGAAAGTCACAATCATTGGTGCCGGAAATGCGGGCTTATCGCATGCCGCTATGATAACCAAACAAGGTCATCAGGTTACAATTGTAAAAACAACTCGTTTGATGTACGAAGATTCTTTTGATGTATTGATTCAGAAAAAACAAATAGAATACGAGAAAGGCGACGATAAGGGCGTAGTCAGCATTGAGAAAGCGACACGAGATATTCCCGATGCCGTTTCTCAAGCGGACGTAATCTTTATCTTGACGCAAAGTGTCGCCCACGAAAAACTCTCTGAACTGATCTCGCCTCATCTGCGAAACGGACAGATTCTGCTTGTCTCGCCGGGCTATGCCGGAAGTTTCTTTTTTTCGACAAAATGCAAGGGGAAAGGTGTTGTGTTCGCCGAAGGCGAATCGATAGCTTTTGATTCCCGAATTATCGCTCCGGGAAAAGTTAATATTTGTTTTGAAAACATTCGCAACCCTATCGGTGTTTTCCCATCTGAAAAAACTGAGGAGACACTGAAAGTTTTGAAGGAAATTATTCCCAGATTTACCGCCAGACAGAATATATTGGAATCAGCATTTCACAATCCGAACCTTATCGTTCACACCGTGGGTACAATAATGTCAGTTGCTCGAATTGAAAACAGTAAGGGCGATTTTTGGATGTATCGCGAGTCCTTTACACCTACAATCATGAAATTGGTTGGAGATTTGGATGCTGAAAAAATGGCAATACTGAAATATTTCGAGTTACCTACTCAGAGTTTCGCAGAATCATTCCAGTTCCGAACTTACGATGATCTCAGTGCGGATCCAATGGAAGCTCTTCGCCACTACGCAGAATTCGGATCACCTAAGGGACCTGTTGACGCACAAACTCGCTATATCACCGAGGATGTTCCGATGGGTCTGTGCTTCATGTCTTCAATTGGAAAAAAGGCAAATATCCCCACTCCTGTATGCGATGCACTAATCTCTATCGCATCCGCGATGCATCAAAAAGATTACTACGCAGAGGGAAGAACACTTGGTCAACTTGGTATTGACCACTATTCTGTCAGTGAGTTGAAGAATATCCTCGAGATGGGTTTTCCACCCAATGCATAAATCAACTCCGTGAAGTCAGTCGCCAATGGAAAGGAACCAATCTGATATTGATATACCCCTCTTGCTAACAGAATTAGCCAAAACAACAGAAAATACCTGACAGGTTGTTTTCCATAAATATTTGCTATTACTATAGGGCTTGCTAATAAACCCTCCATTCAGTCTTTGCGAGTCGAGTGAGTGATAACAAACGAGACGTGGCAATCTATAACTTAGTTCTTAACAAAAACATAAGATTGCTGCACTTCGTCCGCCTTTGCGGACTCCGTTCGCAATGATAGGAAATTGGACTTTATCAACAAGCCCTTTTGGGTCGTTTTTTTTGCAGGACACAAATGGCAGGGTTCAAACCTATTTCCTGCTGTCTAATTGAATGGCGTTCTGAGTCACAACGACTTAGAAATATAACTACATGAGATAGTTTTTGAACTAACGCTAATTTCATTTCTTCAAATTAAATTTTGTGAATTATACAAACTTTGATACAGGTGAAAAGAGTTTAATTGATGACAAAAAAGGGACAGACTTTTTCATCTGTCCCTTTTAATTATCAAGTTATAGATTTATTTTAGCAATAACATTTTCTTGGTTTCGACATGGTCACCGGCTTGGAAACGGTAAAAATACATTCCCGATGAAACTTTTTGACCAAGGGAATTATTACCATCCCAACTGATTTTATATGTTCCGGCACCGACGGTACCATTAACAAGTGTCCGTACTTTTTGACCATTGATATTAAAAATTTCAATCAAAACATCTGTTCGTGTCGGTACACTGTATTCAACAACTGTTGTCGGGTTAAACGGGTTCGGATAATTCTGACTTAATATAAAATTGTTTGGTAATTCAAAACCTATCTGGTCCCCAACATCTGTAGGTGATTCAGAAATTCCAATAACAAATGGAGATAACGAAGTTGTACTGCCTGTTACTTTATTATTGATTACGTCAAGAACTTGTGTAATGTCAACCCATGTATTTCCATCATAGTGCCACAGAGCAACAAGAGCTTCTTCCGCAGCAGTCATTCCGGCATCATCGTAGTTTAAGGTGATACTGATATTTCCGGTGTATTGTGCATCGGTTGAGATTTCATAGTATCTTGGTGGGTCTGCAGGAAAAAGAGTGAAATTAGCTCCGGAAGCCGGTCCGTTGTCACTCACCGAGAGGTTTACATCACCCTGCTGATCCAACCATATCGAAATTTAGGTTGACTGTATCTCCTGCGGGAGTGGCAAGATCAGTACCGCTATTGGCTCCCGACGAAAGTGACTGGGAATTTTCGCAGACATCACCAACACCGTTACTATCAAGGTCTTCCTGCAACGGGTTATATCCATACGGACAGTTGTCACACAAATCTCCGATACCATCACCATCAGTATCTAGGGTATCTTCACAATTACCAATAACAAAATCCCCTAAAGTATATGTCCGTCCAACAATTGTATTGTAAAGAGTATTCGCAGGTGAAGAAGTAATATTTCTCCACGTACCATCTATTTGTTGGAATATTTGCAGGTTCTCTTCTTGCCCGGAAACAAGATTGGTATCGAGGTAAGGCAGTTTGACTGTTATCATACCGCTGTAAACGGCATCAGTTGCAAAAGTATATTGTATCGGTCCCTGCCAGGGAATTTCTCTGATACCACTGGAATACTGAACCAGAGGAATAAGTTCAAAAGAGATCGGACCTTCTGCCAAGACGGTATCAAAAGTAAGTTGAGAATGAGAACCGCTCATGTCCCAGTCTCTTTCCCAAAACATGATGCCACGATTAATACCTGTGGGTAGAATAGCGTCTTCCTCACACAAATCACCAATACCATCTGCATCGGAATCTTCTTGAGCAATATTTTTAAACCATTTGCAGTTATCACAAATATTGCTCCATAAATCACCGTCGAAATCATCGTTGCTCTGGCATTCCAAATTAGGGAAAGTACACCCATAAGTATATACAGCACCGCGTAAATTGTTATCATTAGTGGGATCTCCCGGTCCTTCGGCCCAAGTAGCTCCGATGGCAAAATTGGGATCGCCATCACCGTCGATATCCCCTAATCCGGCAACGGATGCACCCAATTTCTGATTGGTTCCGTATCTATCGTAAACTTCCATCAGTAACGAACCATCAGCCCCGGAGTAAATATAGACTTTCCCCTTATTATTGCCATAACGATATGCCCCCACGGCAAAATCTCCATAACCGTCATTACTTATATCACCAAGATCGGAAGAGCGTCGTGTAGGGAAAGAGTGTAGAT
>CALCCW010000296.1:0-12311 GCA_937900185.1 uncultured candidate division Zixibacteria bacterium
ATTAAAAAAAGTCAGGTTTCGGGGAGACCTGACCTTGTACCCTAAGGCAGGGCAATGCCCTGTCAGTACAAATTGAGAGGTTCGGGCATGCCTGTTCCTAAAAGAAAGGTTGAGGCAGGCCTCAACCCTACAATTTATATGGATTCCCAATCAAGTTGGGAATGACATCCTTTAATAATCCATGAACGGCAGCCATTTGAGTCCGTGTAAAAATACCGCAATCAAAATTATTGGAGCAATAAATCTCAGAATGAATATTAAACCTTTATATAAAATACCTCTTGAACCAAATTCTTCAACTTTTGCTTTATCGGGCATCACCCATGCCACAAACAAGCAGGTCAACAGTCCGCCGATTGGAAGCATATAGTTGGTTGTAACAAAATCGAAGACATCCAGCCAACCTTGATCTTTTCCTCGAAACATAACAGTCCACGATGCCACCGCAGAAAGGAGACCGGTAAGATAAATCAGAAAGCCTAAGCTAAGGGTTGCTTTTTTACGAGACCATTTGCGTTCATCTACAAAATACGAAACGACAACTTCTAAAAGTGAAATGGATGATGTCAAAGCGGCAAATGAAAGCAGAATAAAAAATGGAACCGAAACCCATGGACCGGTTTGAGCAAACAGAACGGGAAGTGTCTGAAAAATCAGTCCGGGACCTGCTGCCGGTTCTAAGTTATAATTGAACACCATTGAAAAGATAGCAACTCCTGCCATTAGAGCTATCAAAGTATCTAAAAATGAAATAGTGATAGCATCTTTCATAATATTTGTATCTTTTTTCATATAACTTCCGTAAGTAAGCATCGCTCCCATACCAAGTGACAAAGTAAAAAAAGCATGTCCTAAAGCAGACAGGACACCTTCGGCAGAAAGTTTTGAAAAGTCAGGATTAAATAAAAATGATAATGCTTTCATGCCTCCGTTGGTAAAGGCTAACCCATAAATCATCAGACCGAATAATATGGCAAACAGCATCGGCATGAGGATTTTCGACCATCGTTCGATACCGTTTTTCACACCGCCGATGACGATTGCAACGGTAAGTCCCATGAAAATAGTATGCCAGAGTATAGAAGATTTTGGCGAGGTCACTAAATCTATAAATTCGTTTTGAATCATTTCTGTTGTTCCTGAAAAACCGACAATAGATTTGAAAATATAGGCAAGAGCCCATCCTGCTACAACTGAATAAAAAGAGAGAATAAGAAATCCGGAGGCAATACCCAGCCATCCTGTAAGTTGCCAGAGAGAATTTTTCTGCTGCAATGCTTTAAAAGCACCAACCGGATTTTTTTGGGTACGCCGTCCAATCATCAGTTCGCCAATCATTAATGGAAGACCTACTAAAAGAACACAAAGCAGATAGACAAGTACAAATGCTCCTCCGCCATATACACCGGTGATATAAGGGAATTTCCAAATATTTCCAAGTCCGATAGCTGAACCTGTTGCTGCTAAGATAAAACCGAAATTCGTTCCCCAGTTTCCTCGTGATACTGATTGGTTTTCATCTGCCATGCTGATTCTCCAAATATTTTTATTCAATATATTCTTTAGCAATAATACTGTGTTATGATATTAAAAAGAAAGAGCTATGAGGTTTAATGTCAACAAATAAATATAGTATAGTAGATTTGGTTTTAAGGCAGGTGTAAATTGGTTGTTATTTATAAACTAAATATCGGCTCACAAATCCGTTTTACGGTTTCAGTAGCCGATAAGACAGCTTCGATTTCTTACTTGTAACAATATCCATAGGATATTGTTACAAGATATGAAAAATTATTTTGACCATGCTGGTGCTTTGTCCGGACCGGGACCTGTCAGGCGGAGTTTACCTTTTCCTGTTATATCGACAATCCATATAGAACCGTCAGTAGTAGAAAATGTAATCCATTTTCCATCAGGAGAAAATGAAGGTGAGAAGGTGTTCATATATGTTCCGACTGGGGCAGTTGAGACAATAAAACTTTTCGAGAGGTCAGGAGTTGCAATATATAATCCGCCTTTTTTTAAGTCATTGCTAATATAGGCAATCCATTGTCCGTCCGGTGACCAAGTCGGAGCAACCATACCCTTATGAGTTTCAGCAACTTCTAATAGTGAATCCATCTCAGGCATATATTGACCGGCAGGTAAAACGACCATACCTACTTGTCGACTTTTATTAAGATAGACAGCGGCAATATCCCCTTTTGCATTTCGAGTGGGGGCAATTAAATAATTAAAGTTTAAATTTTGCCAGTCTTTTCGTAGAAGCACAACTGTACTTCCGTCAGGTTCCATCGTACAAAGTTGATAGTTGGGAGCATCAGCATTTATCTTGTTTGCATTCATGTCTTTCCAAAAGAGAATTCGTTTGCCATCTTTTTGCCATTCGGGTCCTCGGTTACCAAGATCGTTGGTAATTCGATACCAGTAGTTGCGGTTGTTGGCATATGCTGAGTCAACGAAGCAGAGAAAAATATCATAGAGTTTATGTTTTCCTCCAAGATTATCAGGGCTTTGATAACTGACAAGTCCGGATCTTGTAAATACAATAGTTTTATTATCAGGTGACCAGCTGAGTCTTCCATCAGCATTACCGGAGGCACAGACTTTATCTTGATTTTGACCGTTTACATCCATTTGCCAAATATCACCATTTCGGATAAATGCAATTTTGCCGGTTGGCGGATTGATTGTTCCTGCCTGTTCTGCTGAAAGTGCTTCTTGGGCATTGCTTGTACCTGAGAATAAGAGACAGATACTAAACAGAATAAATATGCTGTAACTTGATATAAATTTTTTCAATTTTTTTCTCCGATGTTAGTTAACATTCGACTTAAAATAAAGATAATTTTGCCTGCGTCAACCATTTATTCAATTGATTACCAATTAAAGAAATGCTTCAATTCAATTTTTCCACGGATACCGGATAAATTTAAATCAACGCGACCTTCCGATGTTCCGTTATAAGAAGCAACAACTTCATTGTCTTGAGAGTTATACCAAGCAACTTGGTTAAAGTTCAAGTATAAATAGCTCATATCAAGCCCTAAATCAAGTCCTAAAAAGTTAGTTGGGTAGTCAGCTCCAAGATGTATTTCAAAAGATGGGGCATTATCCTGAAATGTTGTATTTGTGCCGGTAGGGGCAGATGTTGCCAAATTTAGATTGCTATAATCTGACCATAAATCCCATTTAACTTGGTAGTATCCGACAGAAATCCCTGTACGAATAGCAAGAGAAGTGAGTTTTTTTTCTAAAGTAGGGGCATTATAAATATAATACTGAAGACCGGTTTGGAAGCCATAGAGAGATATTTGACTTGAGGGGTTTTCTATCAATGTACCGGTAGGGTTATATAAATAAGAACCTGATAATTCTTCACCAAGTTTCATTGTATATTCACCGCCGATTGACCATGCATATTTCTCTTTGAAAATTACGCCCATTTCCAAACCAAAAGATTTTGCATCACCTAACCAAGAAAAATCAGCGGTGGAGAAGTTATTCGATTCAAAATTAGCAAATTTATTATAATCATTATCACGATTAATTCTGTTTACAGAAAAATACCCAGAAATCCATGTTAGTTTTTGGGCATGTTTAGATTCAAGTCTTTGTAGGAACTTGTTCGTCAATTCTTTTTCTGTATCATTAGCAGATACAATTGCTGAACAGATAAAAATAACAGCAATAACCAATAAAATAATTGTCTTAAAACGCATAATTTCTCCATCTCATTTTGGGATTTAGACTTTTATAGTATATATCGGCTCAAGAGACATTTTCTGAATAAAAGTTTGCAAAAACAGTCAAAAAAAAAGGCGAGTAAAAACTCGCCTTATCTATTGTATCATAACTGTTTAGGTTAGTATTCCATTTTAGCCAACTGAGAGTAAAGATTCCATCGGCGGTCACAGTCAATTTGTGCCAGTTTAATAAGAGCTTTTGCTTTTTCAGGATTTTGTCCGATTAAGGAACGATACCTGTTTTCAGCATAAGCATATTCTTCAAACGGAATAGAAGGTGCTTTGGAATCCAATTGGAGAGGGTTTTTCCCCTGTTCAATTAAATCAGGATTGTAACGGTAAAGCAGCCAATGACCGGATTTTACCGCTTTATCTTCTTGAGTATTACCTAAAGACATATCAATACCATGAGCAATACAGTGAGAATAACAGATTATAAGAGACGGACCGTTAAACCGTTCTGCCTCAACCATAGCTTTTACCGTTTGGTTATTACTGGCACCAATAGCAACCTGGGCTACATATACAGAGCCATAAGACATCATCATATGCCCGAGATCTTTTTTGCCTCCGGGCTTTCCTCCGGCAGCAAATTTTGCTACTGCACCTCGAGATGTTGCTTTTGACATTTGTCCGCCTGTATTTGAATAGACTTCGGTGTCTAAGACAAGCAGGTTTATATTACGACCACTTGCGAGGACATGGTCCAGTCCGCCGAAACCAATATCATACGCCCATCCGTCACCGCCAATTGACCAGACAGATTTTTTAACTAAGTAATCAGCAACATTTATAAGAGCAGTTACTTTGTCAGATGGTCTGAGAGTTTTTAATTTATCAACCAATGCATATTTGCGTTCGCGTTGTTCCTCAACATTTTCCTGCGAACTCTGATCAGCATTTGCAAAGGCATCATACATTTCGGGAGCTAATTCCTTGACCAAAATTAAGGCATAATCTTGTAGTTTGTCAGCAGTCAAACGCATTCCCATACCAAATTCGGCATTATCTTCAAAGAGAGAGTTTGACCATGCAGGTCCGTGACCGTTCGCAGTCTGACAGTATGGTGTTGTAGGCAAGTTACCGCCATAGATAGAACTACAACCGGTAGCATTGGCACATAATGCTCTGTCTCCAAAAAGTTGTGTCATCAGTTTTATGTATGGTGTTTCACCACAACCGGCACATGCACCTGAAAATTCAAACAGTGGTTTTACAAACTGTGAACCTTTTGTAGTTTCAATGTTAAATTTAGATGTGTCCGGTTCCGGTATTTCATTGATAAAATAATCCCAGTTTTTCTTACCCTTTTCACGGATTGGAGCCTGAGGATGCATGTTGATAGCACGCTCATCTGTTTTATTTCCGTCATCATCTTTGCCTACAACAGGGCAGGCATTGACGCAAATTATACAGCCGGTACAATCTTCAGGGGCAACTTGTAAAGTGTAGAACATTCCTGCAAATTGTTTAGTTTTTGCATCAGCATATAAGAAATCTTTTGGAGCATTTTCAATAAACTGTTTGTCGAATACTTTTGGTCTGATAGCAGCATGAGGACAAACTATTGAACAAATATTACATTGAATGCATGTATCTTTATTCCATACCGGAATCTCTGTCGCTATATTTCGTTTCTCATATTGTGTTGTTCCGGTCATATAAGTACCGTCTATCGGAAATGCCGAGACAGGGAGATTATCACCGCGACCTGCTATAATTTCAGAAGTAACATTTTGTACAAATTCAGGAGCGTATTCAGGAACAATCGGAGGACGATGAGTATCTGAGGTTGTTTCTTTTGGATAAGTAACTTCTTCAATATGATTAACGGCGGCATCAACAGCGGCAAAGTTCATGTTTACAACTTTTTCACCTTTGGTACCATATGTTTTGATAATCATATCTTTAATAGCTTTAATTGCTTTTTCTTTCGGCAGGATACCTGAAATTAAGAAAAATGCAGTTTGCATTATCATATTAATTCGAGTCCCAAGCCCTAATTCTTTGCCAAGTTTGAGAGCATCTATCACATAGAATTTTGCATTTGCATTTATAAGCTGTTCTTGAACTTCTTTTGGAAGCGTATCCCAAACTTTATCAGCAGAATACGGAGAGTTGAGTAAAAATGTTCCGCCATCTATTAATTTATCTGCCATATCATATTTTTCCAAGAAAGAATAATTATGACATGCAACAAATTGAGCTTTAGTTATCAGATAAGGTTTTTGGATAAGATCTTTCCCAAAACGGACATGAGAAACTGTTACAGCTCCTGCTTTTTTAGAGTCATAGACAAAATATCCCTGAGCGAAATTCTCAGTGTTTTCGCCAATAATTTTAATAGAGTTTTTGTTTGCTCCAACGGTACCGTCAGAACCTAAGCCATAAAACATGCCGCGGAAGCTTTCACCTTCTAAATCAAACGAGTAGTCAGACTCTATAGAAGTATGATTTACATCATCATTAATGCCGACAGTAAAGTGAGATTTAGGAGTGTCTTTTTTTAAGTTATCAAAGATACCTTTTGCCATCGGCGGATTAAATTCTTTAGAGCCGAGACCATATCTTCCACCAACCACAAGCGGATGAGATTTAAACGGAGCGGTACCGTTGTCGAGTGCTTCGTTTAAAGAGGCTTGCACATCAGTATATAAAGGTTCACCAACAGAACCGGGTTCTTTTGTTCTGTCTAAAACAGCGATTCTTTTTACTGTTGCCGGAAGTGCTTGTGCAAGAGCTTTGGTAGAAAACGGACGGAATAAACGGACTTTAATCATTCCAACTTTTTCACCGTCAGCAACTAACTTATTAACAGTTTCATGTACGACTTCGATGCCGGTCCCCATAATAATAGCTACATGTTCTGCTTCAGGGTGTCCAAAGTAATCAAATAATTTATATTTTCTTCCAACTATATCAGCAAAAGCATCCATCTGTTTTTGAACAATATTCGGGGCAGCATCATAAAATGCATTTACTGTTTCGCGAGATTGGAAAAAGACATCAGGGTTTTGTGATGTACCTTTGATAGTTGGATTATCAGGGGAGAGAGCACGTTTTCTTAGATTTGCGACTAAATCTTCATCAATCATTTTACGCATATCGTCATACGTAATTTCTTCAACTTTTTGAACTTCGTGTGATGTTCTGAAGCCATCAAAGAAATGTACAAACGGTATACGGCTTTCAAGCGATGCCGCTTGAGAAATCAAAGCCATGTCCATTACTTCTTGTACCGAACCGGAGGCAAGTAGTCCAAAACCTGTTGAACGGGTTGCCATAACATCGGAATGATCACCGAAGATTGATAGGGCATGTGTTGCCACCGAACGGGCTGATACATGGAAAACGGTCGGATTCAATTCACCGGCAATTTTAAACATATTTGGAATCATTAACAATAAGCCTTGTGAGGCAGTAAAAGTAGTTGTTAATGCTCCGGCAGTTAATGCACCGTGTACTGCACCGGAGGCACCACCTTCTGATTGTAGTTCGACAACATCAGGGATTGCTCCCCAAATATTTTTTTGACCTTTTGCTGATTTTTCGTCAGCAATTTCACCCATATTTGATGATGGGGTGATAGGATAAATTGCGATTACTTCATTGGTCGCATGGGCTACATGAGCGGCGGCTGAATTTCCGTCTATTGTAACCATTCGCCGTTTGCCTTTGGCAGCGGCAGAATTATTAGTTTCTTTATCTTGAACAGCATCTTTTAACATTAGTATTGCTCCTGTATTTCAAAAAATAAATTTACCGTTTACTTTTACTTATCGGCAGATTTATCTGATTTAGATAATGTAATTTCCTTTTGTGACTGATATTTTCCTTTTTTATCTTTATACGATGTAAGGCATTCTTCGTCTGCTTTTAAAAAAATTAATTGGGCAATTCCTTCATTTGCATATACCCGTACCGGAACCGGGGTTGTATTGGAAAGAGAAATAGTGGCAAATCCTTCCCATTCCGGTTCAAAGGGTGTGACATTTACGATGACACCATTTCGGGCGTATGTTGATTTGCCGGGGCAGATAGTTAAAATATTTCGCGGAATCTTAAAATATTCTTTTGTTCGTGCTAAGATATAAGAGTTTGGCGGAATTAATACAGAACTCCCTTTAAAATCTTTAAAATAAGATGAAGAGTCTTTTTTAGGGTCTAATTCTGCAACAGATGATGGGTCAAATATTTTAAACTCATCGGATAAACTTATATCATATCCGTACGAAGAAACACCAAAGCTGATTCCTTCCCGTACCTGATTTTCGGAAAACGGTTTAATCATATCTTCTGATTTGGACATTTTAATAATCCAATTGTCTGACATTACGGGCATTTACTAATTTCTCCTTAGTTGACTCTTATACACATAATTTGCCCGAACATAATCAATTTGAGGTAGATTGTAAACTTAAAACAAGATTAACAATGCCTCCTTATCAATAATCAGCTAATAGCTTGTTTCTTTTTTCTTTCCCACTCAACAAGTTCAGCCAAGGTGTGCTCTTCAAAAATCTGAATGAGTTTATGCTCGGCAATTGACAGTAATTCACGAAGGGAACAAAATTCGGAACTTTTACAAACTTCGGGATTATTTGTACACTTAACCAAATGATAAGGTCCGTGTATTGACTCTAAAACATCTTTTACGGTAACTTCATTTGGGGCTTTTGATAAGGAAAAACCTCCACGAACGCCTCGATGGGATCTTACAATACTCGCTCTTGAAAGTGATTGGAATATTTTTGCTAAAAATTTCTCTGGGATTTCTTTTGCCTCAGCTATTTCTGAAAGAGGGGTAATTGAACCTACTTCTTTTTCTGATAAAAATAAAACGCCAAGCATTCCATATTCTTCTGCTTTTGTAAACTGCATTGCAGCCTTCTTTCTCTGAAATTAATATTTAGGGTATCAATCTCATAATTACTACCCGGATTATCTTCTTATAAGGATACTATTTAGAAATATAATTGTCAAACTTTATTTGTTAAAAATTTCACAAGATTTGCCTTGTTAGTTCGGGCTAACTTATTTTAGGTGAAAGGATTGACATCTGAGGAAAAATGTAAGATATTGTATAAGTTTAACATTGAAGTGAGGTTGTAATGAACAAAGATAAAAAAAGTATTGATAAGGGCTTACTGATTGTTTATACCGGAAACGGTAAGGGAAAAACAACTGCCTCTCTTGGAATGGTGGTCAGAGCAGTAGGGTATAATTGGAATGTGTGTATTATCCAATTTGTGAAAGGGAGCTGGAAATATGGTGAATTAAAAGGAATTAAGCGATTAGAAGCAAATGTTGAACTTCATTTAGTTGGTGAAGGGTTTGTTGGAATCATTGATGATACAAAAGAGTTTGCAGAACATCAAAAAGCTGCCCAAGAAGGGGTTCTGTTTGCAATTGATAAAATTAAGTCACAAAAGTATGAATTGATAATATTAGACGAGTTAAATATTGCCGCCGATTTAAAACTTATCAGTCAAGAAGATGTTTTGTCAGTTATAAATGCCTGCTCTAAAAAACAGCATCTTGTAATAACCGGTCGAAATGCTCCTGAGTATCTTATTGAAAAAGCTGACTTAGTTACAGAAATGAAAGAGATTAAACACCCATACCAACAAGGTATATTAGCCCAAAAAGGTATTGACTGGTGAAAATTTGTGTTACCGGAGCATTTGGGTTTGTTGGGTCACATCTTGTAAAAAAACTTCATGAGCAGAACCATACAGTAAGAGTTTTGGCACATTCTCAACAAGATACTTCTATTTGGCATAAACCTGTCGAAATATTTAACGGGTCTGTTGAAAAAATAGAGTCACTATATACCTTTTGTCAAAATATTGATGTTCTCTATCATTTGGTTGGTATCATTGCGGAGACAAAGACAAAAACTTTCTCAAAGACTGTTGTGGTAGGAACTCAAAACATTATAACTGCCGCTAAAAAACAGAAAGTGAAAAAAATAATATACCTTTCTGCCTTAGGTACAGGTTGCGATGCAAAGTCAAAATATCATCAAACCAAATTTTCTGCCGAACAAGCTGTTCTGAAATCTGAAATACCTTATCTTATTTTTCGACCATCAGTTCTTTATGGACAAGGTGACGGTTTTATTAGTATGCTTGTACGTATTATACGGTATTCTCCTTTTTTGCCCGTGATTGGGTCGGGAAGATATAAAATGCAGCCGCTTTATATTGATGATTTAATAACAATGATGACCGATATTAAGGCGGTTGAAAATGAAATAATTGAAGCAACCGGTCCTGAATCACTTGAATATTTAGAAATATTACATATACTTAAAAAACAGTTAGGCAAAAAAAGACTGAACTTTTTTATTCCAACAATGTTAATGAAAAATATAGCGTCGGTTTTAGGAAAAATAATGAATCCTGCACCTGTCACAAAAGATCAGATTATTATGATGGAAAACGGGTCAACCTGCGATATAACAAAGATGAGAAAATTATTTTCAATCAATCCGGTCAGTTTGGAAGACGGATTACAAAAATATTTGAGGTAACTATGTCAGAAGTAAAAGAATTTGATGTTGTCATTGTCGGAGCCGGTCCGGGTGGATTATGTGCCGGTATGTATTCAGCAAGAGCGAATCGTAAAACTGTTTGTTTGGAAAAGTATATGCCGGGCGGTCAGATAGCTAATACTCATGAAGTAGAAGATTACTTAGGGTTTGAAAAAATTGGCGGTGCTGAACTTTCTATGAAATTTGCCGACCATGCCAAATCTTTTGGTTTGGAAATTGCTATGGAAGAAGTCGAAGAAATATATGTCGATGGTGATTACCGTTATGCCAAATGTGCCTCGGGTACTGTCTACAAAGCAAAGGCTATAATTTTATCAACAGGGGGAACACCGATGAAGCTTGGAGTACCGGGGGAAGAAGAATATTCCGGTAAGGGTGTTTCTTATTGTGCTATTTGCGATGGTGCTTTTTTTAAAGAGCAAGTTATTGCTGTTGTCGGCGGGGGAGATGCTGCGGTTGAAGAGGGAGCATTTTTAACGAAGTTTGCTTCTAAAGTGTATATTATTCACAGAAGAGATGAGTTACGGGCTGCTAAAATTATTCAGCAGCGGGCTTTTGATAATGATAAAATTGAATTCATTTATGATACGGTTGTTGAAGAAATAACCGGTGATGATAAACAGGTGCGGACATTAAAGCTCAAAAATGTTAAGACCGGAGAAAAATCTGATTTGGATGTTGGTGCTGTTTTCCCTCTTTTAGGTTTTAGACCTAACTCAAATGTTACCCGTGAAAATATGCGTAAAGATCAGGGAGGGTATATTATTACGGATTTCAAGATGGAGACATCTATTAAAGGGATATTTGCCTGTGGTGATGTCAGATCTCAATTAGTTAGACAAATTACCAATGCTGTCGGTGATGGTACCACTGCTGCTGTCGCTGCTGAAAAATATATTGAAGAACTTGAAGATAAATTCGCTAATAGAGCTTAAAAATCATAGGGCTGTAAGTTCAAATGCTTATAGCCCAGTATCTTAAAATGAAGTGCATTCTAATGCATAATTATTAATTTATACCACTGTTTATATCTAATTATTTGCAATAATCACATCGAAACAAGACAATAAAACTCTCTAATTGTAGTGAAATTATCTTGCTATCCAAGAGCTTATATATTATCTTTTTATAAATAAAATTATTTGTACTTCTAATTACAATTCGGTATACAACTTGCTTTAGAATGAGTAGAAAAAAGAACGTTTTTTGAAATAAATTTGGGAGTGGTGTGTGCTGATTTATTCAGCCACCTGACGATTCGTCGGGCATCCCCCCTCCGCCACTCCCATATTATTATCTAAAATGACTATCTCCTATAAATTAGAATACTAATCTGTCGATACTTTTTACATGAAGCTATCTTTGTCTACAAAAGTTACTAAAGGGAAAAAAACGCCTTTTTTTACTCGATTGAGCAATCTGATAATTTTACAAGTATTTTTTCTGTTTGCAGCATTTGCCCTTTTGTTTATGTATCCTGTAAAAGAGAAAATAAATACGGATAATCCTATTCAACTTGAAGAAAAATTTTCTCAAATTGTTAAAGAATTACCTAATTGTAATGAGAACGACTACGCTTTTTGTTCTGAACAAATAGATACGGCGATTAAAGCTTCTTTTAGCCATTTAGATTATATCCGAAGTAATATATATATCTTTGATGAGGGAAAAAATATCCTGCCTCTTTTAAATAGCGTAAAAGATAATAACAAAGAATCAGATCCTTTTGATATGTCATTTATTAGTTTAGAGCTTCTAAAATCAGAGAATCATTTTGTACAGACTATTCCCAGTACACATAATATAGTTTATTATTATACTTTTGATTTACATCCGAATCAAAAAGCTCTTTTGGCGGCAGATCGGAAGAGCACACGTCTGAACTCCAGTCACACTGATATATCTCGTATGCCGTCTTCTGCTTGAAAAAAAAAAATATAATAATGTCGAAGAAAGAGTATTGCAGAGATTCGATCTATGAACTTGACATGAGTGTAATGAACTAAGTA
>CALCCW010000297.1:0-6083 GCA_937900185.1 uncultured candidate division Zixibacteria bacterium
TACGTGATCTGTCGTGGTAGCACGGCTTTAGAATATTGCCATTTTCTTTTTTCTTTTCTTTTTTTTTATTTTTTTTCTCTTTTTTTTTTTTTTTTAATGATACGGCGACCACCGAGATCTACACTCTTTCCCTACACGACGCTCTTCCGATCTTGGAAGATCAGCTTTGCAGATGTCTTCATCTATTAGGGATGAAAACGGAATTTTCAAACCATCAGATTTTAATCCTACGGTTTCTTTAAGCAGCTCTACTATTTCAGCATCTGGTGAAGAAAGCAGAACTGCTGTATTTGATGACAGCCAATCCGCTATTGCTATTCCTATTGAAATAACACAAAAAACGATTACTTCAAATCAAATTGGGGAAGAGGGATTGTTGATTGTAGAATATAGCTTACATAACAATTCGGTAGAAACAATTACAGATTTGCATTTAGGGCTGTTACATGATTTTGATCTTTCTGATAATGACCAGTTAGAATATGATCCTTCTCTTTCGCTTATATATCAGCAAAATAATTCTGATATGTTTGTAGGTGTTGTTGCTTTAAAAAATTTATCATCGTTTAAAATGTTTGAAAACCTTTCGGGGAAAAAAGGATTTACAAATAGTGAATTACTTACAATAATGTCTGATACAGCCAATGATATTCGTGATACTATAACCGGTGATTTGATGTTTATGACATCTACAAATAAATTTTCACTGACATCTAATGAATCGTTTGATGTTGCCTATGCGTATGTATGCGGAAATACTTTAAATGAACTTTATGATAATGCTGTAATTGCCAAACAAAAATATGATATTACCACTGACTTAAATGACAATACTTTAAGTCTGCCAAAACAGTTTGAGCTTTTCCAAAATTATCCGAATCCGTTTAACCCCACGACAAAAATACAATTCAATCTTGCAGCAACGTCTGAAATTAAACTTGAAGTTTATAATGTTTTAGGACAAAAAGTTAAAACTATCGCAGATACAAAACTTTCCGCAGGCGTTCATGAATATCAATGGGATGCGACCGATGATGCTAATCAATCAGTAGCAAGCGGTATATATTTCTATAGACTAAGCAATGATGAACAATTTAAAACGCATAAAATGACGCTTTTGAAATAAGACTTTACTTTAATGGAACTGATAGATATTATTTTTGGTAGAATATAACTTTAGAATAAACAAAGGCTCTATATAATGTTTTCGATAAAAAATATAAGTATAACATTACTCTTCTTTCTCCTCGCAGTGAGTTTTTCTGCCCGCATCGCCTATGCAGTGGCTCCTTCTGATGATGTGATTACAAAGTGGAAGAAGGATGGTGTATATGGAAAAAAGATGGAAATGCTTGATGATTTTCATAAACGAGGTGGATGTTCTCCGGTGGAAAACATTTTTCATAAAAATAATAAATCTCTAGCAACCGGTGTAGATGTTGTTGATACAATACGTGTATTAGTGTTGTTAGTTGATTTCTCCGATCATCCTGCTGATGGACAAGCTCTTTTCGGAACGCCTGCTGATTTTGATTCAATCTTATTCTCTGAAGGTTACCATAATCCAACCGGCTCAATGACTGATTACTACTTGGAAAATTCGTATGGAAAGCTCTTCATACAAGGTGAGATTTTTGGCTGGTATCGTATGCCTTTAACGTATGCTCAATACACCGGCGGTGGTTCAGGTATTCAAATGACAACACCTAACTCTCAAACTCTTGTAAATGACGCTATAACGATTGCTGATTCGGATGTAGATTTCTCTAAATATGATTTTAATAATGATGGTGTTTGTGACGGTGTTATTGTAATCCATTCAGGACCGGGTGCTGAAGGGACAGGTTCAGACGACGATATATGGTCTCATAAATGGAATATACCCGCTAAGCGTACCTTAGATGGAGTTGATGTTTATAATTACAACATTAACCCCGAAGAATATATCAAATTTGGAGGGACAGAGCTTTCTCCGATCGGTGTCTTTTGTCATGAGTACGGACATTTCTTGGGACTCCCTGATTTATATGATACAGATTATTATCCTGAGTCTTCCGATGGTCTTGGAAAATGGTCACTAATGGCTTCAGGGAACTATAACGGAGATTCAAAACTGCCGGCACATTTTGATCCGTGGTGTAAAAACCAACTTGGTTTTTTAAACTTAATTGATGTTACCGACAACCTTTATAATATAGATATCCCACAAGTAGAAACATCTCCAACAGCATTCAAATTGCACAATTCATTGACAGGACCTGATGAATATTTTATTGTTGAAAACAGACAGCAAGTCGGATTTGATAAAGCCCTCCCCGGAAACGGTCTTTTGATTTATCATGTTGATGAAACACGAAAGTCTATTTCTCAAAATAATGATTATACTCGGTATTGGGTCGGATTGGAACAAGCTGATGGAAACGATCAATTAGCTTTTGCTGTCAATAATAGCGGAGATAATGGTGACCCTTTCCCGGGATTTACTAATAAACGAGAGTTTAATTTTTTTTCTATTCCAAATTCGGATTTATACGATGGGGAACCCTCTCAAGTGTCTGTATGGAATATCTCTAATTCAGATTCTATTATGAATGCCGATCTTGATATAGCATATTCGAGACCGTGGATTGAAACAACAGGTATAAATCCATTTGTTATGGCTGATGCAGATGCTGACGGTATTTTAGAAGCTGGGGAATCCGTACAATTTTTCTTTTCAATAAATAACCAAATGAGAGTTTCTCAAAATGTTCATGCAAGTTTATCAAGTAAGAACTCCGGTCTGCAGTTTACACAAAATGATATTACTATAACAGGAAATTTTAATACTTCTACTTTTGAAAATCCATTCACACCTATTGAATTTACTGTACCGGATACATTGACGCCACAAATTGATTCGTTTTTCTTAACTATTACAACTGATTCATTGGATGAATTGTCTCAGCCTGTTAACGGCAGTTATACGTATTCTAAAACATTTGGTTTTGAAGTAACTCTCGGTAAACCTAATGTTTTAGTTGTTGATGCAGACAGAGGAGCCTCTTTTGAAGAAAAAATCGAGAAATCCTTATATGAAAACCGGGTTCCATCTGATACTTGGCATAAAAATATCTCAGGAACTCCGACAATAAATGATTTATTACCGTATGATATTATTCTTTGGCATACCGGAGAAGAGGTCGATTCAGGAGCTATTGATGCGGCGGATATCGCTGTCATGAAACAATTTATGGATAACGGAAAAAATATAATGCTCTCAACTGTGAGTGGTGTTGATGATATTATGAATATTGACTCAACATTATTAATCGACTATTTCCATGCACGACGAGATTCATCTTATCTTCATTTTGAATTTACCGGAGTTCAGGGTAATCCGGTAGGAGACAATTTAAAATTTAGACCTCTGTCAGCTAATTATTATCCTATTACAACCCTTATACCATCCGGTTCGGGAATGCCCGCTTTTACGGTTGGTTTTGTTCAAAGTAATACCGAAATTTGTGGTGTCACATATGAAGGTTCATATAAATCAGCACTGATTACTTTTGCTGTTGATTTAATTGATGATACTAAAACAACACATAATCACACAGTTGATCTTATCTCAAAAGTTATTGATTTCTTTGGAGGCGTTTCAACTGCAATTTATGACGGCAACCCGTTTGAGCATCTACCTAACTCATTTGAACTCGCCCAAAATTATCCCAATCCGTTTAATCCGACTACAACTATCAGTTATACAATTAGACCTACTGATGAAAAAGGTGCGGTAACAAAACTTGAGGTATTTAATATCATGGGGCAGAAAGTTGTCACCTTAGTCAATGAAGCCCAAATTCCGGGTATGTATGAAGTCCAATGGGATGGCACTAATGCCGGGAATCAGCAAGTTGCTTCTGGTATATATTTCTACCGTCTCATACGAGGTAGCGAAGGAAATACAAAAAAAATGACTCTTCTGAAATAAATATAAAGTCCAACTATTTATTTCAATAGCCGCTCTTTCTATGGAGCGGCTATTTCTTTATCTGCCAACAAGTTAAAACTAATCAAAAAAAGTTGAGATTATATTGTTTTTTCTCTTGACATTTTGCCGATATGTAGTATAGTTGAAAATGAAAGTCGTTTTCATTTAGGCGTTAAGGACAAAGATGAAAGAATTTTTGCGTACAAAAGGTTTTAAGATGACTCCCCAGAGAGAGTTGATTTTTCGCTCATTTTTTGAGTTGGAAGAACATGTCTCCGTGGATGAGTTATATGATAAAGTACGTCATCTTGATCGTTCAATTGGTTATTCCACTGTTTGGCGTAATCTTAAGCTGATTTGTAAAGTTGGTTTAGCTGAAGAGGTTAACTTGGGCGATGGTATTACTCGATATGATAGAGTAACAAAAATTCCTCATGGACACCTTTTTTGTCTATCATGTAAAAAGTTAGAAGAATTTCCGGTAGAGCAACTTGTAGGAATTTTAGCCCGAACAGCAAATGAAAATGGATTTTCTCCGGAAAATTTCAAAATAGAAATACAAGGCTTTTGTAAAGACTGCCAAAACGATTCATCAAATGTAGTTGAGAGCGGGGAAGATAATGAATAGTTTGATCTTAAGTTCTCTTAGCTATTTTGATGCTGTTGCGGCATATATAAATTTTGTAAATAATAATAAAAAATAAAGGTACTACTGATGACACATTTAAATAAAATGCAGCCGGGTCAAAAAGGGAAAGTTGTTGGATTCACCGATGACAACAAACTCTCTCGAAGACTTTTAGAGTTAGGTGTTGTTCCGGGACGAGATGTAGAGCATGTCCGAAATGCACCGCTTAACGACCCGATGGAAATTCAGATAGGTCCCTGCTGCTTATCACTAAGGCATGCCGAAGCATCTATGGTTACGATTGAAATTGACGATTAATATTTATTCTTATGTCTATTAAATCTGATTCAAAAATTGTGGTCGAGCATGTTATAGCTGTATGCGGAAATCCCAATTGCGGCAAGACAACAATCTTTAACCAAATTACCGGTTTAAACCAGCATGTCGGAAACTACCCGGGTGTAACGGTTGAACGTGTTATTGGTCAATTCTCACTATCAAAAAATGACAATCAAAGATATTCTCTAATAGATATTCCCGGCACTTATTCACTGGCAGCTTTTACCCCCGATGAATATATCGCCGCATCTTCACTTTTTGGAGAAATCAAAAATGACAGACCGCCAGAGGTTATTATTGCGGTTTTAGATGCGACCAATTTAGAACGAAGTTTTTATCTGCTTTTGCAAGTTCTTCAAACAAACCTCCCTGTTGTTGTAGCGGTCAATATGATTGATATTGCAAATAAAAGGGGCATCACTGTTGATTGCAAAAAATTATCTGAAATACTTGGTGGAATACCTGTTATCCCTGTTGTCGGAAACAAAGGCGAAGGGATAAAAGAGCTAAAAGAAAAGGCTGTTGAAAGTTTACAACCTACAAAAAGAACTCCTGAAAAAATATATTCTAAAGCAACCGAAGATATTTTAGAGTTACTCAAAAAAACATACGGAGATGAAAAACGTTCTCGAGCTCATTATGCTCGAATAATTTTTGATGTGAATGGGGAAGCTGATAAAAGATTTGTTGCTGAAGTTGGCGGAGAAGCTACAAAAATTCTTAAAGAAGGCAGAGAAAGGATTATCGCAGAAACGGGCTTTCTTTCTCAAGCAGAAACTTCCGCTTTAACTAAAAAATCTGAAACCATATATGCTCATGCAGTGACCAACGATAGAAAGAACAACTCTTCTAAGACAAGTAAAATTGATAAAGTTCTTTTGCACCCAATATTAGGTCCGATTCTGTTAGTTCTTATGATGTATTTTGTGTTTCAGTCAATTTTTAGCTGGGCTGAACCGATTATGAATATGATTGACTCGTTGTTTGTTGCACTTTCAGGTTTAGTAGAAACCTCCATGGTAGAAGGACCGCTTCGTTCTCTCATTACAGACGGAATAATTGGTGGAGTAGGTTCGGTATTAGTTTTTATTCCAGATCGGAAGAGCACACGTCTGAACTCCAGTCACACTGATATATCTCGTA
>CALCCW010000298.1:0-7207 GCA_937900185.1 uncultured candidate division Zixibacteria bacterium
AAATACTCCTGAAATTGAAATTTCCCATGAAAGGATTAAGCAGGTTTACTTAAATCTTGTGATTAATGCCTATGATGTTATGCCGAATGGCGGGCAGTTACAAATTGTAATCAAGCCCTTAGAAGATGGAATTTCTATAAGTTTTTCTGATACCGGTCCGGGAATACCGCCGGAATTGATACCGCGAATTTTTGAACCGTTTTTTACGACCAAAGAGCCGTCAAAAGGTACCGGTTTAGGACTTTCTGTCTGTTATGGTATAATTAAAAAACATAATGGGTCGATAACTTTTTATAATAAGAAGATAGGCGGTTGTTTTGAGATAAAACTCCCGTATATAAATGAAGATAGAACGTATGAACCAAACATTTGAAAAAATAGTAGTCGTTGATGATGAACGCAGAATGTGTGAATCTCTTTCTGCTTTGCTTGAGGGGGAGGGGTATCAAGTTGAATCATTCCAGAATTCGCTTGAGGCGGCTGAATCAATAAAACAGAATAAAGTCGATTTAGTCATCACAGATATAAAAATGCCCGGTCAAAACGGTTTGGAACTTCTCAAAACTGTAAAATCTGTTGATTCTGATATTCCTGTTATACTACTTACCGGTTATGCTTCTTTGGATACTGCTATGGAGGCTATTTCTTATGGGGCGTATGATTATCTTATGAAACCGGTAGAATTTACACAGTTAGACTTAGCGGTAAAACGAGCCTTAGATAAACGGCGTTCCGATTTGGCACGGTTTTCTCTGCTTGAAGAATTAAAAATTTCCAATTTGATTTTAAATCGAAGGATTGGCGAAATAAACGCTCTTTATGAAGCGGGGAAATCTATCGGCTCTACATCAAATCTGAAAGATTTACTCAGGCAAATTGTTACTCTTGCATCCAATGTAACCGATGCTCAAGTCGGTTCTATTATGCTTTTAGATGAACGCAATAAATTTCTTACTATTGAGGCAGCTATCGGATTGAGTAAAGAAATTATTGAAAAAACACAACTTGCAATCGGGGAGTCAATTGCCGGTTCTGTTGCTCTTAAAGGTGAACCACTGATTGTTGAAAATGTTGAGGAACATTCTCAGTTTAAACGTGTCAGCAAAGAGAGATACGGCTCAGCATCACTTTTATGTGCTCCCTTAAAAATTAAAAATAAAGTTATCGGTGTTATCAATATGGCAAACAAAGATGGAGATGAAAACTTTACCAGTAATGATCTTCGTATGTTGACTACATTTGCCGCTCAGGCAGCGATAGCGGTTGATGATGCCAATCAGTTTGAAAAAAAACGTCGCCGATTGATAGAATTTGAGATTCTTCATGAAATGACTAAAGAGATGCAGGGTGTTAACTCTTTAAAAGGATTTCGGGATATGCTCTTTAAGAAGTTAGAAAGAGTTTTCCCTATTGATTATTCTATTTGGTTAAGCTGGGATGAAGAAAATAAAATTTTTGTTATTGAATCTGTCTCCGGGGTTAAAGATATACCTCTTACAGCAAGTGGCAAAATAGACCTCTCCAAAATGGATTTGGAGTCGTTAGTAATTAAAGCTCCTGAAATGGATGAACTTGAACAGGATGATATTAAAAAGCTGACAAAAATATTAGCAGCAAAAATACGAGATAATGCAATTCTTCCGAATCCGTTAGAAGCATCGTTGGCAGTACCAATATTCAGAAATGGGGATTTAATATTTGCCGCCTTTATTGGCTCATTTTCAGACCACTATTATAATGAAGATGACATATCTTTGGCAAAATTAGTAATTTCTCAGTCCGCTTTGCTGTTTGAAAAAGAAAAAGCACTTTTAAATGCCACAAGGCTTCTCACAATGGGTAACATGATTTCAGAAATATCACATGACCTCAGACGACCGTTGACAACAATTAAGGGGGGATTACAGATTATTAGGGGAAGATGGGCAGAAGAATCCAATGATTCGGAGCTATTTCAAACTGTCGAAGATGAAGTTATCCGAATGAATGAATTAGTGCGGGAGTTAGTTGATTTTTCTAACCCAAATAAGTATCAGACAGAAAAAGTAAACTTGAAATCATTGATAGATAAAGCCTGTCATTTAATTCAGCAAGATTTAGACAAAAAGAAAATTAAGTTTGAAACTCAATTTGAAGAAGCTGACTGGCAAGTTATTGTAAATAAAAATCAAATCCTTGAAGCTTTTCTCAATCTTTTTATCAATGCCATTGATGTGATGCCACATGGTGGCACAATTAATGTGCATGGTATGATTGAACGTCCTGAACATAAAAAACAAAACTATTTAGCTCTTAAAGTATCTGACACCGGCGAAGGGATAAAAAAGGAAAATATTTCCAAGATTTTTGACAGATATTTTACCACGAAGTCAACCGGAACCGGTTTGGGGTTGGCAGTTGTTGAAAGAATTATCTCAGCTCATGACGGTACTTTGTCGGTAAGTTCAGAATATGGTAAAGGGACAACATTTACTATATATTTACCACTTATGGAAAGTTAAAGTGCATTATTTTGCTAAAATATAGCAAAAATATTATGACACAGCTTGATTTCTTAGAAAAAATGACGATATAATAGTATATGGTGAAGAATAAAATAAAAATATTGGTGATTGATGACGATCCAAAAGTGTCTTGGATATTATCCGAGGGATTGTCGAAAAAGTTTGAGTTTGTTTCTGCACGAGACGGTATTGAGGGAATCCAAATGGTTTCCACTGAAAAACCGGATTTAATTTTATTAGATATTAAAATGCCCGGTATGAATGGTATGGAAGTGTTGGAAAAATTAAATAAACTTGAAAACCGTCCCGAAGTTATTATGGTTTCCGGTCACGGTGAAACCAAATATGTTGTCGATTCAGTTAAACTTGGTGCTGCTGAATTTATTAATAAGCCATTTGATGTTAATGAAATTGAAATTCATATCAACACCGTTTTAGAAAAAAACGACTTAAAAAAAGAAGTTAAAGAACTCAAATCAAAATTAGAAGTCAAACACAGTTACGATACATTTATTGGTGATTCCGATGCGATGCAAAAAGTTAAATCTGTTATTGAACAAGTATCTGATTCAGAGTTAACAGTTTTAATTCGTGGTGAGTCGGGAACAGGTAAAGAGATAGTCGCAAGGCTGCTTCATAATCTTTCAGGGCGAAGCGGTGAGCCTTTTATGAAAGTAAACTGTGCCGCGATTCCAAGAGATTTACTTGAGGCGGAGCTTTTTGGTTATGAAAAAGGTGCTTTCACCGGTGCTCATAAAATGAAGCAAGGACGGTTTGAAGTTGCTAACAAAGGCACAATGTTTTTGGATGAAATTGGTGATATGCCTTTGGAACTTCAGTCTAAATTGTTGCAAGTATTAGAACAACAAGAGTTTGTGCGTGTTGGTGGTGTTCAGAACATTCATGTTGATGTTCGTATTATTGGAGCAACAAATAAAAATTTAGAGATTGCAATTGGCAAAAAAGAATTTCGTGATGATCTTTTCTATCGTTTAAATGAAATTACACTTTTGCTCCCATCTTTACGGGTACGCAAAAATGATATCCCCCTTTTGGTAAATTATTTTATAAAAAAATATGAAGAATCTTATAAAAAAGAGATAACACCAATTTCTCAAATGGTTATGTCCCAATTATTATCTTTTGATTGGCCGGGGAATGTCCGTCAATTAGAAAATATGATGAAACAGGTTGTTGTGCGGGAAGATGAATCAATTATTGCTGATTTGCTCGTTGCCGCCGGAAATCATATTTTGCCGACAGATAATGCTGAAACTGTCTCTACATTTTCAATTCCTCAGGTAACTGAAAATTCTAAGCCGGATTCCTATTCTCTCAAAGCTATTATCGGTGAAAAAATAGCTGTTGAAGAGAAAAAACTAATTTCTGAAGTTTTACACAAAACAAATTGGAATAGACGAAAAGCTGCCGAGCTTTTAGAAATTTCATACCGTTCTTTATTGTATAAAATCAAAGATTATAGTCTTAACTCTACAAAATAATAAACTAAATAATTGAATAGTTATGCAAAAAATACGCAATGAATTGCGATAAAGTATTTTTGTGAAAAATATACTATGTGAAAGAATGAACGAAGATTTGTTACTAAGTCATTGAAAAGTAGTGTCATTACACAATTATTCTCTTTTTTGATTTGATAATCTCTCTCTATATTTCCTTGTAATAGAATTATGACAATATGGAACAATTATTGCTGTATAGAAATTGTACAGAATAGGGAAATAACAATTTTACTTGGGTTGCAGCATGGAAAACGCACTTTCACAACAATTAGCGAGTCATCCTTTTATGGATAGAGTGGATATTGAATTGAAACGTGCACAGCGTTATCAAATTTTTGTCTCTTTACTTGTATATGATCTCTCATCTGTCTCATCAAATAATACTGATAATAATAATTCTCTTACTCATAAAATTTTGCAAGCTGTTGTGCAGGCTGTTCGAGCTATTGATAATGTTTCATTACTTGCTTCAAACAAAATAGCACTTTTACTTCCGGAAACTAATAGACAGGGGGCAGAAATAGCCTCAAAAAGAATTTCTTCGGTAGTGCAAACATGTCTTGAATCTTATGGTTCACAATTGAACGTTGAAACTGTTGCTCCTGCGATGGCATCATATCCTGATGCTGCCGGTATGAAATCGATAAAAGATTTTTTGACTGATTTTTCAAGTCAACCTAATTAACCATTCTTTTTTTTTACCTCCCATTCCCATTGAAGACCGCTCAACCCCTCCGAGCGGTCTTCATTTATGTATCAGATTCGACAGCTTCGTTTGTTTTAAAGAGAGTGTATTTTATTATTGGCGGACCGATTGTTTCATAGAGTAAAACAGTTGCAAGTATTATTGGAGTAATGATATTTCCTAATTCAGGATTATCACGATTGATTAGGTCTACTAATCCTATAGCAACTCCTGCCTGTACAACCATACTCATTCCAAGATATTTTTTAATTGAATCTTCAAGTTTAAGCCATTTTGCGACAATTACAATCCCAAGCATTTTCCCAAAAACTCTAAATATGAAAAAGCAGATGCCTGCCAGACCTAATGCGGGAAGCAGTTCAATATGAAGCGATGCTCCTGCTAAAACAAAAAATGCTATATACAGCGGCTGCTCAATCTGTCGAAGTTCAATATACACCAAGCGATGCATCAGGGATAGGTTTGTTGTAACGGCTCCCATAATGAGGGTTGCAAAAAGAGGCTGTAAGTTTAACGAATGTGCTAAGCCTGAAACAAGCATTACCCCGGCAAGAATAATCATAAGCAGTTCTGCTTGGTCGTGAACATGTTGTTCCCATTTTGAAATAATAAACCCGACGGCAAATCCAATTATCAGCGAACCGCCCAATTCATAAATTGGGCGTAAAAAAACAACAAAAATATTTTCTGTTGAACCTAAATTTCCAAATGCATATACAAGTTGAAAAGTAAGAATACAAATAATATTTGAGGTAGCTACAACCGTGAGCAGAGTATCAGTAAATTCACCCTTTGCTTGAAACTCTCGGATAACTAAAATAGTTGCCGCCGGAGCGGTTGCTATACCAATGGAGCCGAGTAGAATTGCAGGATACCAATCTATTCCGACAAGCCGCAATGCGAGCGATGTGAAGACAATCGCACCTATTGATTGACCAATAGTGAGCCACAAGACTTTTTTACCGATTGCACGAATATGATGGATTTCAAATACGCCGCCGATTGAAAACATTATCAATCCAAGGGCAAGATCATTGAGAAGGGAAAGAGATGACACCACATCGGCAGAGATAAGCTGCATCACAGATGGACCGATTAACAGTCCGGTAAGCAGATAACCGGTCACTTTTGGGAGTTTTATCAGTTTAGCTACATTGCCGCCTAATAAACCTAACAGCATAACTGCTCCGACCGGTGCTAAATAGTGTAATGTTATATTAAAAAATGGTATTTGTTCAGTCATACACTTTTCATTTAGTTAATTTATGCATAGTGATGCTTTTATAGCGGTTTCATTTCGGATAAGCAACTAATTTTTGTTAGATACTATTTTGTGAGTAATTGTATATTTTGACAGGTCACAATTTACTTTTGGTAAATCAGCCAATTGTTGACAGGTCTAGGGGAGACCTGACTTTTTATTTGTACTCAAAATAAACACCCCTTAACCGACTCTTAAAAAGAGGGAAGACACAATTATAAAAACATTAAAAACAGAATGAGCATACTTTCCGCCTAGGCGGACTCAGCATGACTTATTATAAAAACATTTTAAAAATGTCATTCCAGTGAAAGGGCTCCCGACGACACCTTTAGAGGGTTTATCAACAAGCCCGAAAATGGGAATCCAGTTTTTTGAACTTTTTTGCTGTAATAGTATAAATGTGTTTAAGTTACAGTAAAATGGGTTCGTTTTTTGAAATAGCGTTATTTTTTTCTTTGCCTTGTTCGATTATAGGTCCGGTTGATTGTTTGGCGTTTTCTCGGTTGGTTTTGGTTTGTTTTGATAGGGTCATATTTTTCCTCTTGGGTGATGATTTTATTAATGAAGAAGAGTTAGTTTTTTAGGGTGATGTTGTAGAGAAAGTGGGGGATGTTATGAAGGCAGATGAGTACGTCTGCTTTGCACTAAATTGTCAGGTATCGGGGAGACCTGACCTACTAAAGCTGAATGGAGGGTTTATCAACAAGCCCTCAAGTTGGGATGACATTTGGGGTTGGGAATGTAATAGCTTCAGGATAATTTCATGTACTAAATAAAGTCTTTAGTTTTACAATTATATATTGACTTTTTCAATTCTTTTACTACATAGTTCCTGACAATAAAAATAAATAAAAGTATAGGAATTATAGATGCATAAAAACTCTACCAATATCAAAATAGAATCACCGGGGGTCAATGTTGCCGTGGTGAGAAAAACATACGACGGCTGGGAATATCTGCTTTTGAAACGGTCTGAAAAAGAATCATACAGCGGTTTTTGGGGATTTATGACCGGCGGAAAACAGGGGACAGAAACAGTTGCTCAGGTTGTTGTACGGGAATTATCTGAAGAAACTAAACTGACTCCAAAATCAATGTGGGCAACAGAGCATGTAGTCCAATTTTATGAGCCGGAATATGACTCTATTTGAGATCGGAAGAGCGTCGTGTAGGGAAAGAGTGTAGATCTCGGTGGTCGCCGTATCATTAA
>CALCCW010000299.1:0-10217 GCA_937900185.1 uncultured candidate division Zixibacteria bacterium
AACTGGCACACTCGTTGTGTAGATGTGTGATGTAGTGGAGATCGTCGGAAAGTTTCTCTTTTTTCTGTTTTTTTTTATTTTTTTTTGTTTGTTTTTTTTTTTTTTTCAAGCAGAAGACGGCATACGAGATATATCAGTGTGACTGGAGTTCAGACGTGTGCTCTTCCGATCTAGGTGAATTGACTATTTATTGCGGAGCAGCTATTGGTTCGGCATTAGGGTTCTTGTGGTTTAATGCCCATCCCGCTGAGGTGTTCATGGGTGATACCGGCTCGCTCGCATTGGGCGGAGCTTTAGGAGCCATATCAATTTTGTTAAAAAAAGAATTACTGTTAGTTATTGTTGGCGGTGTTTTTGTTGTTGAAGCTCTTTCTGTGATTTTACAGGTTTTATCATATAAATTTAGAAATAAAAAAAGAATTTTTAAAATGGCACCGATTCATCATCATTTTGAACTCTCCGGCTGGGCAGAGTCTAAAGTGGTTATACGGTTTTGGATTATCGGGGCATTGTGTGCACTACTAACCTTAGCAACTTTGAAAATACGATGACAACAGAACAGAAAATAAAAAATAGAAAAATCGGTGTAATCGGAATGGCACGTTCCGGTATTGCTGCTGCTGTTCTTGCCGATAGATTTGGCGGAAAACCGTTTGTTTCAGATATGAATTCTGCCGAGAAGCTTCAGGCAGAAACAGCACGTCTGGACTCGGTAGGAATACCTTATGAAGTGGGCGGACATACTGAAAAATTGTTAACAGCAGATTATTTGGTTGTTTCCCCCGGGGTTCCATTGACCATTGATATTATCAAAAAAGCTCAGTCTCAGGGAATACCTGTCTTTTCTGAAATAGAATTTGCTTCATGGTGTTGTAAAGGGAAAATTATAGCTGTTACCGGTTCAAATGGTAAAACAACTACAACAACACTCTTAGGTGAAATATTCACAGCAGCAGGTTTTGATACCTTTATCGCAGGAAATATTGGGTTGCCGTTTTCAGAAATAGTTGAAAGAATTCCGGAAAATGGAATTGTTATCTTAGAAATTTCTACTTTTCAACTTGAAACGATTTCCGATTTTAAACCGCATGTTGCTTTAATTTTGAATCTGACTCCTGATCATCTTGACAGACATGGAAGTTTTGAAAACTATATCAAAACAAAATTTCGTATTACAGAAAACCAGTCCGAAGAAGATACATTAATTCTAAATGCCGAAGATAAAGAAACAAAAAAATATAATGTCTCAACAAAAGCTGATATACATTATTTTTCACATCTGCCCACATCAAGTGTTACGGCTTTTGTAAAAGATGATTTCTTAACGATAAATGATAAACAGATTATTGCGACTGACAAAATTTCTATCATAGGACCGCATAACTTACAAAATGCCGCTGCTGCCGTAGCAGCAGCATCACTTTTTGATATTTCAATTGATACACTTGCCAAGGTTCTTTCTACATTTCAGCCGGTTGAACACCGCTTAGAAAATATCGGCTCTGTTGCGGGAGTTAATTTTATTAATGATTCAAAAGCTACCAATATTGATTCCGTTACATTCGCCTTACGTTCGGTTCACACCGGACTCTATCTCATCGCAGGCGGAAGAGACAAAGGTGCCGATTTTAAAGAGCTTATCCCTTATGGAAAAGATAAGATAAAATCTATTATTGCTATTGGCGAAGCAAAAGAGAAAATTTACGAACAGTTAGGGAATGTTTTTCAGGTACAGTTTGCCGAAACTCTTCAAGAGGCAGTTCAGAAAGCGTTTACAAAAGCATCACCCGGAGAGACAGTTCTTCTTTCGCCGGGATGTGCGAGCTTTGATATGTTTAAGAATTATGAAAAAAGAGGCAGAGAATTTAAGCATGCTGTGGCAGGTTTAAAAAATGGAAAGAATGAGCATGAGACAATCAGTGAAAAATAAATCTATTGATGAAGGTCTGTTGCTGGCATATATCATCCTTGTTGTTATTGGCTTGGTGATGATTTACTCAACATCGTCAATAATTGCTGAGAAAAAATTTGGTTCTAATCTCTTCTTTTTAAAAAACCAAATAAAATGGGCGATTCTTTCTGCTGTTGCTGTGTATGCAATTATAAAGATAAATTTACAGCGTTTTGCTATCTATTCTGCTCCGGCTCTTTTTGTTCTTATACTTATGCTGTCATTAGTGTTTCTCATGCCCTCCCGCAACGGGTCACAAAGATGGCTTATGCTGGGAATTATAAATATTCAGCCATCCGAACTTTTTAAATTCGTGATGATTGTGTATTTAGCGTTTTCTTTGTCAAATCCAAAAAGAGATATAACAAAACTCAAACAACTGCTTTTCCCATATTTACCGCTTATAGGCGTGGGGCTTATGCTGATTCTCTTAGAACCTGATTTGGGAACAACTATTGTAATAGCTCTTTCTGTTTTGGGGATTTTATTTTTAGCAGGGGCAAGAATGAAACATCTTTCCTATGGATTACTGCCGATTGTCGGGGTAGCATCATTTGTTGTGTTTGTGCTTGGCTATAAGCAAGCACGTATCAATGATTATATTGCATCTATTGCTGACCCGCTTCAAGGAAGCTATCAAGTCAAACAAGCAGCACTTACACTTGGCTCAGGCGGATTTTTTGGTATGGGCTTAGGAGAAGGTCGCCAGAAATTATTCTTCCTTCCATATCCGCATACCGATTTTATCTTTGCAGCGATTGGTGAAGAGGTTGGTTTGTTAGGATTAACAATAATACTACTTCTCTTTTTCTATATAATTTTCAGAGGACTTAAAATTGCCTCTGGGCAACCGGACAGATTCGGGTACCTGCTGGCATCGGGTATAACTCTTTCACTCTTTTTAAATATCGCAATCAACTTAGGTGTTGTGACCGCATTGATTCCGGTTACCGGATTGCCTTTACCGTTTCTATCGTATGGCGGCTCTTCACTTCTTGTCTCATCCGCAGCTGTAGCTGTTTTGCTGAACCTTTCAAAAAGAAGGGTGAAAGCATGAAAAATATCCGGTTGATTTTTGCCGGAGGCGGAACCGGCGGACATTTATATCCGGCTTTAGCAATAGCCGATAGAGTTAAAGAACTCTTGGAAAAAAGAACGAACGTAGAAATTATTTTTATCGGAACCAAGCGAGGTATTGAATACCGACTCAAAGATTCACTTGGCTATCCTTTACATATAATTAATATGCGTGGAATTGTCCGTTCATTTACATTCAAAAATCTTTTGGTACCTTTTATTGTGCTTGGTGCATTGATGAAATCATGGTCGCTTTTGAACTCATTTAAGCCGCAGATTGTCATCGGTACCGGTGGGTATGTTTCATGGGCAATTTTAAAAACTGCATCGTGGAAAAATATCAGAACTCTTTTACAAGAGCAGAATTCATTTCCGGGCGTTACTACTCGACAACTTGCTCCTAAAGCTAAAAAAATCTATCTCGGCTTTGAAAAAGCAAAAGAATATTTACACACCGAGGCAGAGATTCTCATAACAGGCAATCCGGTACGTTCTGAAATTCAATTGACTTCAAAAGAAAATGCCTGCCAGGTACTGCAGCTTGATGCAAATAAAAAAACAATTTTGATTCTCGGGGGTTCGCAGGGAGCAAGAGCAATAAATAATGCTGTTATAAAAAGTTTACAGCAATGTGACATCAATGAAAATTATCAGCTATTGTGGCAAACAGGAAAAAGAGACTACAAGGATGTAGCTATGAAGATAGGGAATAAGGTTCCAAGCTCTTCTCTTTTTCCGTTTGCCGAAAATATGGCACAACTATATTCCGCCGCAGATATTGTCATTGCCAGAGCAGGTGCCTTGACTCTTGCTGAAATTATCAATTGTAAACTGCCGTCGATTCTTATTCCATTTCCATTTGCAGCAGGTGACCATCAGAAAAAAAATGCCCTTGATTATGTAAATAGAAATATGGCACTTATGATTACTGAAGTTTCTCTTGATGAAATTGATATTTTAGCTAAAGCTGTTTCTGTGTGCGAAAGCGATGAATTTGAAAAGATGAAAAAAAGTATTTATAAAGAAACAGAAAATAAAAAACCGGCTGTAGATGTAATAGCTATGGATATAATAAGTCAACTTGAAGAGATGAATCTGTTTCAAGAAGTGGCATAGGAGAATGAGTGATTAACAGCAATGTTTTACAGCCTAAAGAATATTTTAAAAGAGAAAAAATTATGTTCGGAAAAATAAAAAAATTATTTTTTGTCGGAATCGGCGGAGCGGGAATGTCCGGTATTGCAGAAATCCTTTTTAATCTCGGTTATGAAATTAAAGGGTCAGACTCTACACCAAGTGAAATTACTGAATATTTACATGAGCTTGGTATAAAGATATTTCCAGAACATAAAGCTGCCAATTTAGAAGATGTCGATGTGGTCGTGATTACATCTGCTGTCGGAGAGGAAAATCCCGAGGTTGTCGAAGCAAGACGTATCGGTATTCCGGTGATTAAAAGAGCCGAAATGCTTGGGGAACTAATGCGTTTAAAATTTTCTATTGGTGTTTCAGGTACGCATGGAAAAACTACTACCACTTCAATGATAGGCTCAATTTTACAAAAAGGAAAATATCAGCCGACTCTTATTGTTGGAGGTATTGTTGCAGGATTAGGTACCGGAGCTGCTTTAGGGTCGGGAGATTATTTGGTTGCAGAAGCGGACGAATTTGATAAATCATTTTTGGCAATGTTTCCGTCAATGGCGGTCATTACAAATTTAGAAGCAGACCATCTTGACTGTTATGATGATGAAGATGATTTGATAAATTCATTCGTTATGTATATGAACCGTGTACCGTTTTATGGGCAGGTTATAATTTCAGCAGATGATAAAAATATAAAAAATATTCGGCATCGTATCAGCCGCCCGTATAAAACTTTTGGTTTTTCAATCGATGCCGACTATCGGGCTTTAAATCTCAAAATGGAAGCCGGGCGAACTACATTTTCTGTCTATAAAGAAGGTGATTTGCTTGGGGAAATTATTCTAAGAGTTCCGGGTGAATTCAATGTGATGAATGCTATGGCTTCAGTCGCTGCCTGTTATGAGCTGGACGTTCCCTTTGAAATGATTGCTGATGGACTGATGAGTTTTAATGGGGTTGCCCGACGATTTGAAATTATTGGCGAAGCAAATGATGTATTGCTTGTTGACGATTATGCTCATCACCCGACAGAAATAAAGGCAACTCTTGAGACTGCTCAGAAAGTATATGACCGTAGAGTAATAGTTGTTTTTCAACCTCACCTGTATACTCGTACAAGGGATTTCAGAGAACAGTTTGCTTCAGCATTGGCAATAGCTGACAAGGTATATCTTGTTGATATTTATCCCGCCCGTGAAAAACCGATAGAGGGGATAACATCTGAGATTATAGCACAAGATGCAAAAAAATTAGGGTATACAAACTTTGAGTATATCGGGGCAAAAGAAAACGCTGTTGATATACTTGCCCAAACAGCACAGCCTAATGATTTGATAATTACAATGGGTGCCGGGTCAATTACACTGATTAAAAAACAAATTATGGAATCGTTGAAAAAATAATTATGATGTTACCGAAAAAAATAAAATTATCACTTATCGCCTTTATTGTTTTTGGCACAACTTTGCTGTCGGTTGTACACTTTACGGACTACTTTGCTCTTGAGACCGTTTCTGTGAATGCATCTGAATTAGATGATTGGTCTGCTAAGTATAATCTTTATGAAAACAGACCTATTACCGACCAGCCGCTTGATTCCTTGGCATCTATGCTTATGAAAAAAAATAATATTTATAAAGTAGATATTAACTATAAACTTCCGAACACTATTGAAATTAAAACAAATAATTATAAACCGGTTAGTTTCGTACTTGATAGAAGAACAAAAAAAATATACGGATTAGATTCTGATGCAAGAGTAGTTCTACTGGATAACTCTGATTATACATGGGACAATCCCATACTTACCTCTTTGACAATTACAAAGCCGTTTGGATTTTGTCAAGATCATAGAGTAAAAACAGTTGTGCAGGTTCTTCAGAAACTAAAAAAACAAAATAGAGATTTGTACTGCTTGATAGATGAAATAGATTTTGGCAATAATGGTTTCTTGAAAGTTTCTATTGACGGTCTTCCGTATCGCTTAAAAGTAAGATATGATTATTTACGTGAAGATATAGATAAATTCATTCGTTTTGTCAGCCGTTTTGATCCTAATTTAGAAAATACTGCTCTGCTTGATTTACGATATGATGAAATGATTGTCTGCTCACAAGGGAAAAAATAGATGGCTTCAGAAAATATTATAGCTGCTTTAGATATTGGAACAACAAAAATAGTTTGTGTTGTTGCCGAAATGGATGATGCCGGAGGTATCTATGTTATCGGACACGGTGTGAGTAATTCCGAAGGACTTCGCCGAGGTATCGTTGTGAATATGGAAAAAACGGTGAAATCAATTCGCAGAGCAGTTGATGATGCTCAAATGGTTTCGGGAACTGAAATTGATAGGGTAACAGTTGGCATTGCCGGTGAACATATTCGTTCAATTAACAGCAATGGCGTTGTAGCAGTCTCACGTTCCGATCAAGAGATTACAGCACACGATGTCGAAAAGGCTATTGCTGCTGCTAAAGCTGTTGCAATTCCTGTTGACAGAGAAATTATCCATGTTATTCCGCAGGAATATTCTGTTGATGATACCGAAGGTATCAAAGACCCGATCGGTATGTCAGGAGTTAGGCTTGAAGTTGAAGCTCATATTGTGACCGCATCTATTACATCAGCAAAAAATATTATGCGTGCCTTAGAACGTTGTCGTTTAGGTGTTGACCATATTGTTTTAGAATCTTTAGCACTGTCTAATGTTTTGATTACCGAAGATGAGAAAGAAGATGGGATTATTTTAATTGATATCGGCGGTGATATGACGAACATATCCGTCTTCTATAATGGAGCGATACGTTTTACATCGGTTGTCTCACTTGGTGGCAAAAACGTTACCAATGACATCGCTATAGGACTCAGGACTTCAGTAGAGCAAGCAGAAACATTGAAGATTGCTCATGGGGCTGCATTGGCATCAATGGTTGACCCCGAAGAAATGATTACAATAGACGGACTCATGAATCGCCCCGGCAAAGAAGTTTCCCGTAACGTGCTTTCATCTATTATAGAACCAAGAATGGAAGAGATTTTTTCACTTGTTGCAAAAGAAATAAGAAAAGCAGGTATTCGCGATATTCCCGCCGGCGGAATTGTACTCACCGGAGGAGGTTCAGTCCTTCTTGGTGTAGTTGAACTTGCCGAACAGATTTTTGATATGCCTGTGAGAATAGAAAAAATAAAAAATATAGAACATATCCCCGACGAACTTGATAACACCCGCTATGCTGCTGTTAATGGGTTGCTTTTTTATGGTTTTCATAACGAACCAATCAAAGGTACTACCAGCGGTAATATGAAAGGATGGTTAAAGAGATTCGAAGATTGGATAACAAAACAATTTTAAAGTTCAGGAGGAACTATAAATGACACCGGATAAACACACATTTGACTTTGCTGAAGATTTTATCGGCTACGCCAAGATTAAAGTTATTGGCGTTGGTGGTGGTGGCGGTAATGCTTTAAACCGTATGATTGATGCAAAATTAAAAGGCGTTGATTTTGTCGCAACAAATACTGATGCTCAGGTTTTAGATCAAAACAGAGCAGAATCAAAAGTACAAATAGGTAAAGAAATTACCAACGGACTTGGGGCAGGAGCAAACCCCGATGTTGGTAGAAAAGCTGTACAGGAAAGCAAAGAGGAACTTGCTGAAGCTATCGGTAATCCAAATCTTGTTTTTATCACAGCAGGTATGGGAGGCGGTACCGGAACAGGAGCAGCTCCTGAAGTTGCTGAAATTGCAAAAGAAGCAGGTGCCTTAACAGTTGCAATTGTAACAAAACCTTTCAGATTTGAAGGTAAAAAACGTGTCGAACGAGCCAATCAAGGGGTCAAAGAACTGCGTGCTAAAGTTGATACTCTTATTACTATTCCCAATGAAAGACTTTTAGAACTTGTTGATAAAAAAACGACTCTGACTGATGCATTTGCAACGGCTGATGAAGTGCTCTATCAGGCTACCAAAGGTATTTCAGATTTAATTACAATTCCCGGATTGATCAACTGTGACTTTGCCGATGTTCGTACTGTCATGCTTGAACGCGGTGATGCTATCATGGGAACCGGATACGGCAAAGGCGAAGAGAAAGCTATAGATGCTGCCCAAGCTGCAATTTCATCTCCACTTCTTGAAAATATTTCAATCTCAGGTGCCAAAGGTGTTTTAATCAATGTCACTGGTGGTGAAGATATGGCTTTGTTTGATGTGAACACTGCAACATCACTTATCTATGAAGCCGCAGGTGATGATGCCAATATTATTTTTGGTGCTGTCATCGATCCTGAAATGCACGATCAAATGCGTGTTACTGTTATAGCTACAGGGTTTAATGCTGATGAAGAAATTGTGAAACCGGTCAAAGAAGAAAAAAATGAAGACAATAAACCGGGGGTACCAATTTCGCTTTTTGAAGGTCAAATGATTACACCTATAGTGCAAGAGCAAACTCCGCCAACTCCAAGACAACCGATACCACAACAGCAAATATCACCTCAGGAAGCAGTTGTCAATCGTGCAAGAATGGAAATAAATGAATACCAACAGGAGAAAGAACAACAGCCAAACAGTGGGGCAAACGGACGAAATAGAGTTCCGTTATTCTCGGCTGAAGATACATCAATTCCTGCTTATATCAGGAGACTTGGCGAAGAATAAATAAATACGTTTAGAAGTTATTTTTTAACATAAGAAAAACCACCAATTAACCTAACAATGAGCGGTTATGACGCTCTCGTTTGGTTCCTCCACTATGCCGTTGGTTAAACTACCCTTCCAACGGCATTTTTATATGTACTATAAAGTATAGGAAAATCCCCATATTCTTCGCTTTTTTTACTGACTTTCCCAAAGAAAACACAATGGACTTATTTTCGTAACACATTAAAATACAACAAGATAGTAAGAATCTAATCGTTTGGCACAACTCATGCTTTTATTATAACTGAACCTCCAAAATGTAAGCAAGGAAGGAGGAGGAGTGATGTTATCAATTTATAATAATTCATCAATGTTTTCGATTACCGATAATCTGAATTTTGCTTTTGCTGGGATATATAAGTCTCTCCAAAAACTCAGCTCAGGGATGAAAATAAATTCAGCCGCAGACGGACCTGCTCAGCTGATGATTTCTGAACAGTTTCGCACCCAAATAGCAACTTTGAATCAACAGATAGAAAACACCTCAATGCAAATCGGAAAATATAGTACGGCATCATCATCTTTATCCGAAATGCGTTCTCAATTAACTGAAATGAGAACCCTTGCCGTTGGTGCCGCCAATGCAGGCGGTAATTCCGATGTTGCCCAAAAAGCGTATGCGGATTCGGCATCATTAATTGAATCTAATTTTAATGTTACGCTCAATAAAGCAGAGTACAACGGAGCTGTGCTTTTTGACGGGTCTGAAGGCTCGTTGGCATCATTAAATGATTTAGCAGGAGTTGATTTATCAACTGCCGATAGTGCTACTGCATCAATTACATTAATTGATGATAAGATTGCTGAAATTGATAAAGCAACAGTTGATATTGGAGCTACTCAGAAAAATACATTGGAATCAGATATTGTCTCAATGAGAATTTCACGTGAAAACCTTATGGCGGCAGAATCAAATATCCGTGCGACCGATTATGCTTTAGAGTTTTCTAACTTTGTAAAGTTTCAAATTCAAGCAAAAGCGGGGGTTGCATTGTTAAGTCATTATGCCATCACCTCGCAATCGGTTTTGTCAATGTTTAGCAACAGATAAATTTGTTTTTCCCTCCCTAAATGCTATTGGATAGCTATTTGTGCGTACCGTCGGGTCTGCTCCACCCGACGGTTTTTTTATATATATGAATTAAAACATATAGATTGAATGAGCATACTTCGACAAGAGGCTGTATCACAATAAAAATTTTCGCCATGTTATGTTAGTTCCTGAACACGCAAAGCGGGTTTGTGAACTAACATTATGTATTGAGACACAGCCTCCAAGTTGGAAATGACATTTGGGGAAGTATTGGATGACATTGACGGGATGTTTGGAAAAGTGT
>CALCCW010000300.1:0-3380 GCA_937900185.1 uncultured candidate division Zixibacteria bacterium
TATATATTATTTCTTCTATTCATGTCTATCTTTTTTTTTTTTTAATGATACGGCGACCACCGAGATCTACACTCTTTCCCTACACGACGCTCTTCCGATCTGATACAGTAAAAAAGGTAAATTATCCGGAGATTTTTCATTATCTCGGCGAAACAGAGATTTGATTGATGACAGCGGACAGCTTCTCTCTAGAACTTTAAAGAAAAAAGATTTAGAGTTTGGTTTAAAAAACAAGTATAAATTCAACAAACTGACAACCGAACAGTTTGTTTCATATTATAATTATAATTATGATGAGACGTATGATACCAATAATGTGAAAGCTACATCTTATGATTATAAATCTACATTTTTTGGTGGTTCGTTAAAATATAAATTTGATAAAAAAGTATCTGTTAAATTAAAAATTGTATCTGAAAAAAGAGACTATTCCGAACGATACACTTATGCTGTTTCAACCGGCGTACGGGCAGGAGGTCGTCTTGGGGTTAGGGCATTTAGGGAAAATTCTTATGATTTTAAAATTGGATATAATTTTAATAAATATTATTCTCTAAACTTTGATTCAGAGTTTCGCCGCCGCTCGGAAAATTATGAAAACTTTTACGGATATGATCAATGGCAGCATAAGGCTGAAATAAAGTTCGGTTTGATAGAACATAACACAACGAAGATATCATATAGAATAAAATCAAAAAACTATGAGAACTACCACACAAGCTACACTCGGGCAATTAGTTCACTTGAAAGAGTTTATATAGACTATACCGACTTTCAGATAAAAAATGAATATGAATTTACACCTTCTTTTAGTTTATTATTGTTTGTAAGAAATTATGATAAAACATCTAATGACCAAACTTTTGATTATACCGATTTAACTATTGGTACCGGTTTTACTTGGTCATATTAATATATTAGACAGGAAACATTTCTTGAAAGTTGCTATACAGTATCTAAAGATTAAAACTGAATTAAGATTTTGTATAGCAGTTTTATTTTGTCTAATTACAGTTACAGGTATTCAGTCAAAATCTCTTGAAGAAAAAAGTAAAATTATTTCTGAAGCTATCTCACAGAAATATAAATCTGAATTTTCAAATATTGAACCTGAAATTCAAAAACATTATGCCATCAGAAAATACCGTATCACCGGTGACAGTTCCTATATACCTTTTATTATTGAAGATTTGAAAATTACCCGTGCAACTTTGCAAAATGATTTACAGCATTTTTCTGATACTATATATATCTTTCAAAGAGAAAAAGAATTATTTGAGAAAATGAATCCGAAAACCAGAAAGGGAAAAGCACGGAGAGCTTTATTTAAGGGTAACCCAAAAATGCTTTTCTATCTAAATTTTTTGTATAACACAAATACCATTGCAGATTATTACCTTGACAATCCTATTGATAAAAATCTTCTGAAAACCTGTCGATTATATTTACATCAAATAGATTTTAAAACTTTTTTAACAGATACAACTACTTTGCGGGTATACGCTGCACAAGCAGTTAATTATGTCTACTATTTACAGCAGTTGCAAGTTATAGATTTTCGTGATGAATATCTTAATGCTTTTCAGCAAACATTTCCAGATTCATTAGATTCAAAGTTGTCCAATAAAGAGTTTCGGGATAAAATTTATGGGTTAACTCATTTTATTATTTCAGCAAGTAGATATTACCAAGAACCTGTCGATAGCCATGAGTTCAAATGGATATTTCAATATTTTGATAATAATATTAAGAAAATTCTAAAAAAAAGTACACCTGATATTATTGCCGAGGTTGGTATCTGTTATAAATTAGCAGGGTATCAAAATCATAAACCATTATTAAGATGTATAAAAAAAGTGATAAAGAGTTTTGACAAAAAACACAGCATAATTCTTTCACCAAAAGGTAACTCAGATATATCAAAAGGGGAACATCGCAATATTCTTGCAATTATGTTATTATCATGGGGAGACAGCTTATTTCAAGGTCATTATTTGTCTCACTATCAAGATTAAAATCTTAATCAATATTTTTATAGAAAATAGATCTTAAAAAAATAACCGGATTAGATAAGGTTATAGAAAAAGAGGGTTTAAATATAAGATTTTGGTTTGTTACAAAACAGAGCAGAACTGTTTAGGGAGGTATATTGAAAATATGGATTGTCAGATAAAGATGACTTCAGTTTTTTTTTTGAGAATTTGTCGGAACAGAATTGTCGATAGGATATTTTGGGTATAAATTATACTTTATTTCTCTATCTTCTACAAAACGTATCTTACTTCGCCAAATAAGAGCATGATAAAAACCGGCTTGTTCCATCGGTTCAAGTTGGTCAACAATATTTGATATATAGTTGAAATCCTCACTATCCGTGAGATCAAATACAAGATGAAATAAGCTGTCCGGCAGAGCTGCTATTATTGAATCTTCCCGTTGTAAAATAGTTGGGTCAGAATCCGGTCCATACAAAGCAACTAAAGGACGAAATTTATATTCACCTTTGTTTCGAGTATAAAACTTTCCCTCGACTACTATATCTTCTTGTGTGGCATATGTGAGTGGAGATTCTTCCATTTCAAGCATTTTCTCTTTAGGGGTCATACGATGTTTACGTAAACTCATAAAGAGTGAATCTTTATCTACAAAATTCCAAGTATGAAGGGAATCATAATACCAAGCTCTGGTTGTATCATTTAAAGCCATCTCTCTTTTTCTTTTATGCTCATTAAATTGTTGTATATGTAATGCCTCTTTTTCTTTACCGATACTTTTTCTAATGAGTTTTGATTTTTTTCCATACCATCTTGGATCTCCAAGAGTAAACAAAATTGTATCTTGAAGCGGTTCAAAATAACTGTATATTCCACCACGGTCAGTACAACCATTAATATATATTCTTAAACCGGAAATCATTGTATCTGACATGATAACATTTACATGAAATACAAATGTATCACCCAGTTTATAACTGGGTTCGACATCAAGAGAATTATTATATTTTACATTATCAAGAGAATCAATTGTTAAATGTATATTATCACAAATAGTGTTAGGTTTTACTTTGTACTCAATAGTTACTTCACCGGTTTGAACCGGATAAGGTGTTAAAGAAGCTGAAAAGTCAAAAGCTGTTGGTGGTCTTAAACTTGCAAAAGCATTGCAAGATATTAAAATTAATCCTACAATAATCAAATATCTAATAAAATTCTTCATTATAAATCCCTCATAAAATATTACGTTTGTAATATAGCATCATATTCTTAAATATGATACCAGATCGGAAGAGCGTCGTGTAGGGAAAGAGTGTAGATCTCGGTGGTCGCCGTATCATTAAAAAAAAAAAACAAGACAAAAAAAAAAAAAAAAAATCTACCAAC